>JAHFEJ010000074.1 GCA_023248535.1 Nitrospinales bacterium
TCAGGTTTAAGGAGCGGCGGAATAATATGCGGCGGCGAAGCTTGCGAAGCCAGCCGCGCACAACCCGCCGCGGAAATAGCCTGTAGGCTGCAACCTGTTGTTGGCCCGCAAGGGCCAAGAATGCATTGCCGCTAGTGTAGTGTCCCAGTAACGGCTTTACAACGAGCGACCTTTTCTAAAATCTCATCTGCCTTCCTATGCCAGATGAAGGGCTTGGGATGATCATTGTTTAACTGGATATATTTTTCAATTGCGGCAACCAACTCCGCAACGCTGCGGAACACTCCCCGACGAATGCGTTTGCGCGTAATCTCACCGAAGAAACGTTCCACAGGCCGTCCAACGTAAAGAATTCAGAGGCGATTATTTTTCTCATTGAATTATTCTCCGTACGCTTTGTTTAACGCCGCGATGTCGAACTTTTTCATTTTGAGGAATGCCTCGGTAACGCGGTCCGCCTTCTTCGTGTCTTTGTCCCGCAGCATCCCGTTCAACACGGAGGGGACGACCTGCCACGAAAGGCCGTACCTGTCTTTCAGCCAGCCACACTGTTCCGCCGCCGGGTCCGCCGAGAGCTTTTTCCAGTAATGGTCTATTTCTTCCTGCGTCTCGCAGGAGACGACGAATGAGATGGCCTCGTTAAACGAAACACCCTTTACATGGGCGCTGTCCATCGCCGCAAACCCCTGGCCCGCAAGCGTGAAGGAGGCGTGCTTGACCGATGTTTCCTTGTCCGGCTCTTCATTTTTGCCGTAGCGGAGGATATCGCCGATTTCCGCATTATCAAATACAGATGTGTACAGCTTGACCGCCTCTTCCGCTTTTCCGCACTGCCTGCCGGTGAACATGAGCGTTGGGGTTATTTTCTGCTTGATGGCGCGGCCGCCCATGTGCATCACCTGCCACGAAAGGCCGTACCGGTCCTGCACCCATCCGTACCGCTCGCTGAACGGATACTCCCCCAGCTCTATCACGGCCTTCCCTTTTTCGGAGAGTGTTTTCCAGAGAACGTCCACTTCTTCCTTCGTCTCGCAGGCGACAAGGAATGACACGGCAGGGGTGAATTTGAAAAACGGGCCTGCGCTCATCAGGGAAAACCCCTGCCCGGCAAGCTTGGCGGCGACGATTTCCACCGTTCCCGAAGGGGTGCCGCGCAGCGTTGTCACATCTTTGACCTTCGAGTCCTTGAAAAGGGCGGCATAGAGTTTGGCCGCTTCCCCGGCCTCTTTATCGAACCAGAGGAAGGGGGTTATTTTTTGCATAGCTTCACCCTCCTTATTTGGAAATGCAGTTCACCATCCACTGCACCCCGTATTTGTCGGTGCAACTTCCGTAGTATGCGCCCCAAAACATATCCTGCATCGGCATCTGGATTTTACCGCCCGCGGAAAGGGCGTTGAACAGCCGGTCGGCCTCGGCTTTGGTGTCGGGTTCCAGATTGATATACACGTTATTGCCGGGAGTGAGCTTGAAACCCATCGATTCCGGCGCGTCGGTTCCCATAAGTTTGTGCCCGCCGAGGATCGGAAGCTCGATATGCATGACAAGGTTTTTGGCGCTTTCAGGGCAGGGCGGCATTCCCTCCGAAGGGGGAATTTCGCCAAACCGGTGGATGCCTCCCGTGAACTCCCCGCCGAAAACCGACCGGTAGAACCTGAACGCCTCTTCGGTCTTGTCTTTGAAATTAAGATAGGTGCTGACGTTTGCCATATACCATTTCTCCTCTATTGCCTTCCATTTTAACCTGCATTTCTTATTCCGGGGTAAAATAGGGGCAGAGGAGGAACGATATGAACACGCAACAATCGCAAGGCGCCAATTGCTGCCCGAAATTCGACCCCTCGCCGTGGGACGGGAAAATAATCGAATGGGACAAAAAGAAATTCATCAAAGACCATACGTTCACGTTCCTCTACATGCCGCTGCGGTTCGGCGCGTTAATGAAAAAACTGGTGGGAAAAGTTGAGAAGGCCGGGGCGAACATGGCCGGCCAGCTTTGCCTTTCAGACCACACATCCAAGTGGAATATGGATGTTTACCTGGCGGTCGACAAAGAAATCCCCGATGCGGAAAATGTGACGCTCAGCGGAAAATTCCTAAGCAAGGTGTACGAAGGCCCGTTTCAGGATACGGGCAAATGGTGCAGTGACTTTGAAGGCTACGCCAAAGGCAAGGGGCTGAATATCCGAAAAACCTATATGTGGTACACCACTTGCCCGAAATGCGCCAAAGTCTACGGCAAAAACTACACCGTGCTGCTTGGGCAGGTGAATCATTGACACCTGCATAAGTAATGTCCCCTGCCTGGGTGGGGCGGACACTCTTGTCCGCGTTGTGCCCGCAAGGGCACAAGCGTTTTATGGCCGCGTGTGTATTGCGCGTCCTGCCGGACGCGCGACGGGCAGGAGTGCCCGCTACAGCGGATGCCCGCGCCGGATAGTACGCGGCTGGCTTCATTGCATTCCGCCGCCGCTTTGCCAATTCCGGCGCTCCTCCCGTACCACCATCAGATGTGGCCGATTTCCTCGGCGGTGCGTTTCTTTATGTAGGCCACCGCGGCCAGTTTTATTTTGCTGGTTAAAATCTGGGCGGCGGTCGTCAGCCCCTGATACATCTTCAGGTCTTCCTTGTCGATGACATCGAACGCGCCGATCTCCTGCGCGCGGAGGCGCTGATTGCTCCCCTTCTGCGCGACGGAGCTGACCACGATGACCGGCAAGGGCATATGCAGCATCAGCTTCTTCAGGAAGGTGACGCCGTCCATCCTCGGCATGATGATGTCGAGCGTCACCACATCCGGGTTGATCTCCAGCATCAGGCTGCGCGCCTCGTAGGGATCGCCCGCTTCTCCCACCACATGGATCTCCGGGTCGGACGAGATCGCCTTGATGATGATCTGGCGGATGGTGGGGGAATCGTCCACCACCATGACGCGTATTTTCCGGCCGGCCTGATCCTTCTTCTTTTCTTCCAGCTGTTTGGTCATGTCGGATTTCTCGATGTAGCGCATCTCCACCTCGCCGGTGGCCGTATCGAGGAATATTTTGCGGCCGCTGGTGCCGCCCGTTTCCATCGTGACGATCTTGATGCCGTGGCCGGCCAGCATGGTGCGGGCGGTCTCGATGTTTTTTTCGCCGATGCCGGCGCCCGCGCTCAGATGCCCCACCACCGCGCCGCCGCCGTATACTTTGGCCACGAGGTTTCCTTTATTGGAGTCGAGCCTCAGCATCATCCCCAGCAGGTTGTCGATGGCGTAATCGCCGTATTTCCCCTTCATTTCTTCGGTCTTGAGGCCGGTGGGGAGCATGTAGTGATTCATGCCGGCCGCCTTGAGCCTGGGGTTGTAGAGGCAGACGGCGATGCACGAGCCGAGCAGCGTGGCGATGGTGACCGGTTTGCGGGAGATGGCCATTTCACCGGGGAGGATAAAGATACGTTTTTCATCCATGCGGTTACATCCTTTTCATAATGCGTACTTCATCCGGTGCCCCCCTGTTGCCGGGCATTATACCGTAAGCTTATTCCCCGCCGTTATCCGGGGGTGGCGTGCCTTCCGGCGCGGCATGTTCCTGTTCGATCTCGCGCAGCAGGCGGAAGACGGTGTCGGCGTGCTCGCCGGAGTGATCCCACTTCACCGTGATGTCGGGAATGTACTTGATCTTTATCCGTTGCCCCAGCAGCCGCCGGATAAAGGGGGCGGCGGCGCGTATCGCCTTGAAGGTCGATTTCTTCTGCTGATCCGTCCCCATCGGCGAGATGTAAATGTCGGCGTGGCGCAGGTTGTCGGCCAGTTCCACATGCATCACGGTGACAAAGCCGATGCGCGGGTCTTTCAGCTCTTCGCGGATGATGGCAGCCACTTCCGCCTGTATCAGTTCGCGCATGCGCGCGGAGCGTTTAAAAGAAAACATCGTCGCCTCCGTATATTTCCACGTTCAAATGTACGCCGGATATCTCCGCGTGCGTGATACCGGCGATGAAGTCTACCACGCGGCGCATCTGTCCATCCAAATATGCCCGGTCGTTCCCGATGGAGACCAGCCCCACCTGCGCCACCTGCCGCCGGTCGGCATCCCCCACCTCGGCGGCGGCGACGTTAAATTCGTTCCGTACGCGGGTTTTCACGCGGTTCAGCACCGAGCGCTTGTCCTTGAGCGAGCGGTTGCCGTGCATCACCAGCGTCACGATGCAGGTAGCCACGAAAATGTTATGTTCGTCCGCCATTTCACCTCCACCCGCCCCCTGATGTGTGGAGACCTCTCTTGAAGTCTATTATAGCAATCCGCGGCGGCGGGGAGAAACTAATCGCCGCGCGGAAAAAAGGCGCGGACACGGCCGCCGCCGGAGATAGCGGCCTAAATGGCGGCGGAGGAGGTTTTCTTGGCGGCGAGCACGATGAACAAGGTGCTTCCTTTTCCCTCTTCGCTTTCGATGCGCAACTCGCCGCCGTGCGCCTTCAGTATCTCGATGCAAAGGGAAATGCCGAAGCCGGTCCCCTTTTCGCCCTCCGTTCCCCGGCTTGAGACGAACGCTCCCGGCGTGAGCAGTTCGCCGATCCGCGCGCGGCTGAGGCCCACGCCGGTATCGCGCACCGCCAGCGCGGCGTTGCCGTCATCCGGCACGAAGACGGTGGCGCTGCCGCCCGCCGGGGTGAATTTCACCGCGTTCGCCAGAAGATTGACCACCACCTCCGTGATAAGTTCCGGGTCGCAGTTCAGCAAAAGATCATTCGGCACATCGTTCAGCAACCGCACCCCCTTGGCGGCCGCCCGCGCATCCACCCGCGACATCGCCACGCCGGCGATGGCACACGCGTACGCATCGGTGAATCGCGGCGCGATCCCGCCCATCCGGATACGCCCTTGCACCAGTAATTCATCCACGAGGTGCAGCATATCCCGCGTAGTCTGGGTTATATATGCCACCAGCTTGCCGCGGTGGGAAGGTTTTTCCGTCTCCGCTTCCCGCTGCAGGTAATTCAACGAAAGCAGGATCGCCGCTAGGGGTTCCTTCAGGTCATGCGCCACCAACGATACAAAGCGATCCTTGATCCGCAGCGTCTCTTCAGCCTGGTCGCGCGCCGCTTTCAGCCGTTCCTCGTTCCGGGCATGGTGCGCCTCCGCGCGGCATGCTTCCAACAACCCGGCGCAAGTGTCGATGAACGGCCGCATCAATTCCACCATCTCATTGCTGTAGGAGTCTTCCCTGCCCGAAACCGAGATCACGCCGATAATGCGGCCTTCGGAATAAAGGGGGATGCCGAGAAACGCCCCCGGCCCCCGGGGGACGGGCGGCACGATCAACGCCGAACCCTTCATCACGGCATCCTCCGCCAGCGTCCGCTCGCGTGATCGTTCCCATTCACACGATATATTCCCGCCACATCCGCCTGTGGCGGATTTTACGAACAGTTCCATACCTTCCGCTTCGGGCCGCACTTCCATTACGCAGCCACATGTGCTGCGGGTAAGAAGCACTAAGCGCTCCAGCATCTTGTCGAACAACGCGGCCTCCCTGCCGTGAGCGATGAACTCACGCTGGGCTTCGACGATGACGCCTAAAAGCTCGCTGTTCATCTTTGCCTCAAGGGCCATCTGGCGCCGCTTGTCAATCTGCGCTTTAAATGGGCGGTACATCAGGTAATAGAGCGCCGGCAACAGGAAAAGGGTGAGAAGAACGGAATCAAGCATGCTTTGAAACCAGGTTTCGGGGCGTGGAGCCGCCCATATGAGCATATGCGCCGTTTCGGCGGTGAAAATACCCAACGCCACGAGAAACATGAACAGCCGCGGTGATGGATAATTGTCGCGGATATTTGACCGGATTTCGTCCATTTCCCCTCTCTAATAAACGAACGGTTACATGGCGCCAATTTCGTGTTGAACCGCTGTCGTTCAGTCGCCCGGCCCCCCCCTTTTTCAGCCGGACGCGGCTTCTTTGCCCCGTTGGCAAGAACCGTTAACGGATCATTTTACAGATGGTGATTTTACCATGAAACGCGGTTGTTCCTGGAGTGGAAGATGCGCCTTCCACCGCGGATTTCCCCCCCCGCCCGGCAAGGCGCTGAAAAATACCGGTGTCAACTTTCCACGGCGGCCCAGGCGATGTGATCGAGATCGCGGAATTTGCCGCCCAGATCCATGCCGTAGCCGAAAAGCCAGTAATCGATCTTCTTCCCGTCGGCGTTCTTCAGTTGGTCGTGGGTGAATTTCAGGTCGTGCACCACGAAATCCCCCATCGCGGATTTATCGGCGTACTTGTTGATCACCGCGGCAATTTTCACCTCGGCGGCCCCGGCGGCGGCCACCATCTGTTTCACCAGCGACAGGGTGGCGCCGGTGTCTATAATGTCGTCCGCCACCAGTACCCGCTTCCCCTTCAGAAGTTCCGGGTGGAAATCCCCTTGCAGCCGCGCCGCGCCGGTGGCACGCGCCCCTTCGGTGCTGGATATGTGGACGAAGTGGATGTTGGTCTTCACGCCCATAACTGAGAGATATTGCGCGAGGTCGCCGGTGAACCTGCGCGCGCCGTTGAGGATGGACAGAATCTCCAGCGGCTCGGCCGCGCCGCCGTGCCACGCGGCGATCCTTTTCGCCACGCTGCGCACCCCCGCCGCCAGCAGTTCGCGCGTGAAGACGAGGTGAGCCTCCAGCTTTGTGCCGTTGTAGTCGATATGCTCGAGGTGCGCGCCTTCCATGCCCCGCATTTTACGCTAAAAAAGGTCTGGCAGGGGGAAAAGGCTTGCGTGGCGGCGCGCTTTAAAACTAAGCTAGGGTCTTATGGCGAAAAAACAGACCAGGCGTATTTACATCGGCGGCGTTCCCATCGGCGGCGGCGCCCCCGTTGCCGTGCAGAGCATGGGGAACAGAAACCCGCGCGATCCCGACGCCATCCTCAAGCAGATACGCGGCCTGAAAGAGGTGGATTGCGAAATTGTCCGCCTGGCGATACCGGACGCAGAGGCCGCCGCGGTATTCGCCCGGGTGAAAAAGGAGAGTCCGCTGCCCCTTATCGCCGACATCCATTTCGATTACCGCCTCGCGCTGGCGGCCATTGAAGCCGGTGCCGACGGCCTGCGGCTCAACCCCGGCAACATCGGCCACCGCGACCGGGTGGAGGCGGTGGTAAAGGCGGCGAAGGAGCGCAAAATCCCGATCCGCATTGGCGTGAACGCCGGCAGTATCGGCAAGGAGATGCTGGCGAAGCATGGCGGCCACCCCACCACCGAAGCGATGGTGGAGAGCGCCATGGAGCATGTGCATATATTGGAAGAGCTGAACTTCGACCTCATCAAGATCAGCATCAAGGCCTCGGACGTTCCCAAGACGGTGGCGGCCTACCGCGCATTGAGCGAAAAGGTGGACTACCCGCTGCACGTCGGCATCAGCGAGGCGGGGACCCTCTTCAGCGGCACCATCAAAAGCTCGGTCGGCGTCGGCATCCTGCTCAACGAGGGAATCGGCGACACCATCCGTATCTCGCTCACCGCCGATCCGGTGGAAGAGGTGAAGGTAGCCTACGAAATCCTGAAAAGCCTGCACCTGCGGCAGATCACGCCGGACATCATCAGCTGCCCCACCTGCGGGCGGTGCGAGATAAACCTGTTCGATGTGGCGGCGAAGGCCGAGGAAGAACTGCGCAAGATAAAGAAGCCGATCAAAGTGGCCATCATGGGGTGCGTGGTGAACGGCCCCGGCGAAGCGCGCGAGGCCGACATCGGCATCGCGGGGGGCCACGGCGAAGGGCTGATATTCAAGAATGGAAAAATTTTAAGGAAAGTCGACGAGGCGCACCTGTTCAGCGCCCTGATGGAGGAGATCAAAAAGCTATGAGACTGACCCGCTACTTTATACCGACGGTGAAAGAGGTCCCCTCCGAGGCGGAATGCGCCAGCCACCAGTTGATGATACGTGCCGGGATGATACGCAAAGTGGCAGCCGGGGTGTACGACCTGCTGCCGCTGGGGCTGCGCGCGATACGCAACGTGGAACAGGTGGTGCGCGAGGAGATGAACCGCGCCGGGGGGCTGGAGACCTTCCTCCCCAGCATGATACCGGCCGAGCTGTGGGCGGAAACCGGCCGCTGGCAGTTCTACGGCAAAGAACTGCTGCGCATCAAGGACCGGCACGATCACGAGTTCTGCTACGGCCCCACCCACGAAGAGGTGATGACCGATATCGTCCGCCGCGAGGTGAAGAGCTACAAGCAGCTTCCCCTTACCCTCTATCAGATCCAGACGAAGTTCCGCGACGAGATTCGTCCCCGCTTCGGCATGATGCGGGCGCGCGAATTCATGATGAAGGACGCCTACAGCTTCCACGTGGATGAGGACGACGCCGCCACGGGCTACGAGCGGATGTTCAAGGCGTATGAGGCGGTCTTCAAACGCGCCGGGCTGAAGTTCCGCGCGGTGGAGGCCGATACCGGCAACATCGGCGGCAACAGCAGCCACGAGTTCATGGTGCTGGCCGATACCGGCGAGGACACCATCGTCAGCTGCCCCGCGTGCAGCTACGCCAGCAACGTGGAAAAGGCCGACGTGCCGTCCCCCGCGCCGTACGCCGCCGCCACACCGGATCCGATGAGCGAAGTCGCCACGCCGGAACAGCGGACCATCGACGAGGTATCGGCGTTCCTCAAGCGGCCCCCAGACAGCTTCGTCAAAACGCTCATTTATACCCTGGACGGCAAGGAGCAGGTCTGCGTTCTGGTGCGCGGCGACCACGAAGTGAACGAGCACAAGCTCAAACGCATCCTCGACGCCACCACGCTGGAACTTGCCGCGCCCGAAGCGGTACAAAAGATTTCCGGCGCACAACCCGGCTTTGTCGGCCCGCAGGGCCTTAAAGTCCGCATATTGGCCGACCAGGCGGTACGCGGCATCGCGAACGGAGTGACCGGCGCGAACAGGGACGGCTATCACGTCATCGGCGTGAACGAAGGGCGCGATTTCAAAGTCACGGCCTACCACGACCTGCGTAACGTAAAACCCGGCGACCGCTGTCCCCGCTGCCAGAAAGCCGACCTTGAATTCCACAAGGGGATAGAGGTGGGGCACGTCTTCCGCCTCGGCATGAAGTACAGTAAGGCGATGCGCGCCGTCTATCTCGACAAGAACGGCAAAGAGCAGGTCATCGTGATGGGAACCTACGGCATCGGCATCGGCCGCGTGGCGGCGGCCGCCATCGAGCAGAGCCACGATGCCAACGGCATCATCTGGCCGTGGGGCTTGGCCCCTTTCCAGATCGCCGTGCTGCCGCTCAACGTGGCAAAGCCGGACATCGCCGACGCCGCCGCGAAGGTAGAGGAAGAACTGGAGACAGAGGGCTACACCGTGCTGCACGACGACCGCGACGAACGCGCGGGATTCAAGTTCAATGATGCCGACCTCGTCGGCTACCCCATACAGGTGATCGTGGGGGACAAGGGGCTGAAGAACGGCGAAGTGGAATTGAAGATACGCAAAACCGGCGAACGGCTGAACGTAAAACTGGCCGATTTGAAGGAAAAGCTGCGCGAGACCGCTGCGATGCTGGCGGCGGGGTGACCTGGGCGCCGGTCATCCTGAGCCGCAGGCGAAGGATCTCTTTCCAGAAAGGGATTCTTCGCTAAGCTCAGAATGACACGGCCAGACGGTAAACGGTTGACACCCCCTTAAAATGGCGGTTACACTGCAGGGTAACGTGTCATTTTAATTCCCAAGGAGGAGCGATGTCGGATTTTAAAACTCTGCTTGCAGTGGGCGATATGGTGCAGCCCGGCGTGGTGACTATAGCCGCAACCCAGACGGTGAAAAACGGGGCCATAACCATGTCTGAAAAAAACAGCAGTTCGCTGCTGGTGATCGACGGCGGCGGCAAACTGATCGGCATCGTGACGGAAAGCGACATCGTCCGCCGCGCCGTCGGCAAGGGACTGGATGTAAGCGCCGCCACCATCGGCGATATCATGAGCCCGGATCCGGTATCCATCAATCACGATGAATCCATCTTCGAGGCGCGCAACACCATGACCGCCAAAAAGCTGGGACACCTGATCGTGGTGAAAGACGGCAAACCGCTGGGGGTGCTCACCTCTCAGACCGTGCTCGGCGCGTAATACATTTTTTTGTTTTATCCCGCGTTGTGGGTGCTATTGACAGACTCCCAAAGTATTGGGAATGAATAAACACAGAGACACATGAGACACGGAGGGGAAGGGAAATCGTTTTTCTGTGGCTCCGTGCCTCTGTGGTTGGCTTAAACATCGTATTGTCGATGAAGTTTTAAGACCCTTGAGATTAAGACCGCTATGAAAAAGATTATTGCGCCGCTCGTTCTTACCGCCGCCCTCGCGGCCTGCTCCATCACAGGCGACATTCTGAAACTGCCCGAGGGGTGGCGCCTGCCCGACCGGCAGCAGGCGACCGAGACATGGCGCAACGGCGTGCCGGGGCGCGGCCTGAGCGTCACCGCCGATTTCGACGGCGATGGCACACCCGATCTCGCCTATATTCTGGAGAGCGAAAAAGACACCACCCTCGGCGTGTGGGTGTACATGAACGGCAACAAGCGGAGTGGAACGCTCATCAATCACGGCACACTCCCCGCTGCCGCGAAAACCACCGGCATCCGTGAAGCGAAGCCGGGCGCATACCCCACCCCCTGCGGCAAAGCGGGCGACTGCGCGGACGGCCAGCCGAAGGAAACCGTGCTGAAAAATTCCGGCATCGACCTCTTCGTCAACCAGGGGAGCCGCCAACTCCTTTACTGGGATGACGCCACGAAGGGATTTTTAAAATCCCCCATTGGCGGCTGAGTCCCACTTTCCCGGTAGGGTCGACACTCTTGTCGGCCATTGGCGTGACGCGCCAAAATTAAGGGGAGAGTTTTGATAATATTTCTGGGTGCCGGGTCAAGCCCGGTATGACAGCTGAATCAATACGGGAAGAGGTTGCGGTTTTTTATTTTCCAGCCGGCGTTGCCCACCGTGGCGTCGGCCACTTTGCCGAACATGCTTGACGGCTCGTCTTTGGCGATGGCTTTCAATCCCTCCAGCGCTTTTTCGTCCTCCGATATCTTGGCCTCGCTGTCGCTTTTCACGAAGCGGGCCCAGCCTACCTGTTTTTCTTCGGGGAATTTCGCGGCCGCGGCGCTGGAATACTGTATCGCGTCGCGGTAAAGCCCGCCGCGGTATGCCGCTTCCATCAACTGGAAGTGGCTGTCCTTCTGGTAGAAGTCGTCTATCCGGTCAAGGTAGGGCTGATACCGGTCGATGGACGCCTTAAAGTACTTGATGGCCCCCTGATAATCCTTCTCCAGTTTGGAGGCCAGCCCCGCCCGGTAGGCGGTATAGCTGGCGAGCAACCCTTTGGACGACGAGAAGTCCAGTCCGGCGCGGTAGGCGGCCAGCGCGCGGGGGCGGTTCTCCTGCGCCGCGTAGATATCGCCCAATATCTGCAAGGCGTACGGCGCGTAGGCCGATTTTGCGTAATTTCCCATGAACGGGGCCAGGCCGGCGGCCGCGCCAGCGTTGTCATCCAAGGCGGCCAGCGCGCGCCCCTTGCCGAAGGCGATGCGTTCGGGCTGTTCCCCTTTCAGCAGTTCCTCGGCGCGGTGGTACTTCTCGTACGAGCGGCCGAACATTCCCATCCCGTAATAGGCGTCCGCCACGTTCATGATGATCTCAGGGTCCCTGACATCGGCGAAAAACGGGTCGAAATTGCCGTAGTAGGTGTACAGCACCGCGAAGCTGCCGTCCTGGCTGTGGAAGTTGCGCACCATCTCGAAGAGGTTTTCCTTCACCAGGCCGACCACCGGCGGGGTGGCGGCGAGGTCCGGATAGGTGCGCATGAATCCCCGCAGGGTGACGACCGATTCAATGTAGCGCTTGTTGCGGTGATAGAGCTTCGCCTTTTGGAACATCGCCTCCTGGGCGTATTCCCAATCGGGATGTTTTTTGATCACGTCGTTATAGGCGGCCAGCGGATCGAAATACTCGGGATACGGCGTCAGGGCCGCTTCCTCGGCGGTGATCACTTTTTGTGGGGCCTGTCCCAACGCCGCCAGCCGCAGGCGCGATTCAACTCCCGGCGGCTGATCGGGCCAGGCGCGGGCCTGGATATTCAGCAGCTTCACGGCGACGGCGGTTTTGCCATCGGCCAGATAGATGTCGGCCAGCTTGTTCACCGCGTTGAGGCCGTTGGCGTTGGTTGGATAGAGGTTGGCGAGATCGGCGAAGAGGCCGCGCGCCTTGTCGCGCTTTTCCATCCGCAAATTCGTATCGGCGTAGCGGTAGAACGTCTGCGGATTCTGCTTTATATAGCTGGGCCAGCGCTTATCGGCGCTCTCGAATACCCTGTATGCCTGCTCGTAATCGCCGCGGAGGTAAAAGGCTTCGGCGATCTGGAACTTGGCGTCCCGTATCTCCGGCGATGCGGGGTAGAGCAGCAATATCTTTTCCAGCTCGTTGGCCGCCTCGTAATAAAGTTTGCGGTCGACGTAGATGCGGGCGCGCCCCAGTAGCGCACGCTGGGTGAATTTGCTTTCCGGGAACTTGTCGAAAATCCCCTGATAGGTGGCCAGCGCCTCGATATCCATATCCTGGTTGTAATACAGGTCGCCCAGGCGCAGGCTGGCGCGGGGGATCGCTTCGCTGTCCGGATATTTCGACATGGCCACGCGGTACGCATCGATGGCCCGTGGCGAATATTTCCGCTCTTTCATGGTGATGGCATACAGCGTTTCGGCGTACATGAACATCGCTTTTTCCATGTAGACCGATTTGGGAAAGTTGTCGATGAAGTATTCCAGGTCGTCGCGCGCCATTTTGAAATCCATTTTTTGCATATCCGTCACGCACTTCTGGAACGCCTCGCGCCCCGATTCCTTCTCCATCTTCTGCGATTTTTTCGCCATTTCCGCGTCGCGCTTGGCCTTGGCGGCGCGTTCTTCGGGGGTGGTGGTGTCGGAGACGAGGGGCATCAGCGCCTCGCGCTGCTTGAAGCGGAAGGTGAGCGTCTTGCCGTCCGGCGATAGGGAGTGCGAAATGGCGTTTTTGATGTCTTTGAGCTGGATGGCGGCGACGGTATTCCCCTTCAGCAGTTTGAAGCCGATGTTCTTTATGCGGAAGTCCTCGAACGTTTTGTATTCCAGCGCGGGGCCAAAGCTCGCCTGATGGAAGATGATATTGATGGTCTTTTTGTCCAGCTGCGGATCGACCTCATAGGTTACCGCCCGGTCAAAATGAAACGTGAGCGTCGAAAATTCAGGGTCACCCGTCAGGGTGGCGTTTTCGATCTTTGTCACCCGTTCGTTGGGCATTGGCGCGGGGGCGGCGTATGAAAGCGGAGCCAGCAAGCCCGCCAGAAAAATAACCGTCAACAACCGCATTCTTTGCATGAATAAACCTCTTCCGGTTATTGAAGGAAGCAATATGCGCGCCATTCGAGCCATTCCCCTTTATCGGCAATCCGCCAAACGGGGTTTAGGGGAAAAGCGCCTTCCCGTGGCGGAAAATTCATATATTTTCAATATATTGCTTATCGGTTGGGCAACTCCTCCCCTTTTATTGTAAATGAAAGGAACAAATGAAAAAAGTGGCGGCACCCCTGTCATCCCTTTGACGGGGGCGGGGGATAAAGCCTTTTTAGGCGGTGGAGGCGTCATCTATCCCCACCCCTCAAATTCGGGGGTAGCGGTAAATATTATGGATCATCTCCCAAGTGAGTGGGTAGAATCGTCATAATTCCTCCAGCATGCAGGTAAGGATTTTAAGGCGGAGGTACTCCTCATCCCGCAGGCCGTAAGCCCTGCGCTGGATGACTCG
>JAHFEJ010000075.1 GCA_023248535.1 Nitrospinales bacterium
CACAAGGACGAGGCCGTACCACAAAAACGACAACGCGCGCGTGGAGCAGAAGAACTGGACTCACGTCAGGCAACTCTTGGGCTACGACAGATTCCCAAAGCCGGAACTCGTTCCTCTCATGTCGCCGGTCAGTGAAAACCGTCCACTGATGGTCACTTGAAAACCGTCCATTTTTAGGAAAGGTTTGCCATCATCTCCTTTTAGAAAAGGAGATATGGATGGCGAATTACCTGAAGATGTCGGAAATCGAGTGGATAAAAGGGCTTTTAAAGGCTGGCTGGTCGTTCCGGCGTATCGCGCGGGAGCTTAATATTCACCGCGAGACGGTGAGTCGGCACGCCAAACGGGCTACGGTGGCCGGTTTTGAAGTGACCGCCGAGTCGGTGGCGGAACCGGCCAATGTGACCACCGGCTTCGATGAGCCTTCCGTGGCAAAACCGGCCATAGTGACCGCCGGATCCAAGAGCCTGTGTGCGGCGTATCAGATGTTGATAGAGCAGAAGCTGGAGGCGGGCCTCTCCGCCCAGCGGATATTCCAGGATATTTCAGCGGAGGTGGGGTTCGCCGGTTCCTATGAGTCGGTGAAGCGGTACGTCCGGTTTCTGGAAGCGATTACCCCATTGCCGTTCTGCCGGATGGAATGTGAGGCGGGTGAGGAAGCGCAGGTCGACTTCGGCACCGGGGCGTGGATCATCGACGGCGACAGTAAAAGACGAAGCCATGTTTTTCGGATCGTGCTGAGCCATTCCCGCAAAGGATATAGCGAAGCGGTGTATCGTCAGGACACGGAGACGTTCATCCGATGCCTGGAGAACGCCTTCCGGGCATGGGGCGGCATTCCTAAAACGCTGGTCATCGACAACCTCAAGGCGGCGGTAACGAACGCGGACTGGTACGACCCGGAACTGAACCCCAAGATTGTTGAGTTCGCCCGTCACTACGGCACGGTTATCCTGCCAACGCGTCCCTACACCCCTTGGCATAAGGGGAAAGTGGAGGGGGGCGTGAAGTATGTAAAGAACAACGCGCTCAAGGGGCGGACGTTCAAGAGCCTTGCCGAGGAGAACGAACATCTGCGGCACTGGGAACGGCAGGTGGCTGACACCCGCATCCACGGGACGACGAAGCGTCAGGTCGGCACCTTCTTCACCGAGGCGGAAAAAACGGCCCTTATACCGCTGCCGCTGGAATCGTTCCCGCTGTATCAGGAGGCCAAGCGCACCGTCCAGCGTGATGGGTATGTGGCGGTTGATAAAGCGTTCTACTCCGCACCGCCGGAATACGTTGGCCAACATGTCTGGGCGCGGTGGGATAGCCGTCTGGTGCGTCTGTTCAACCAAAAGTTCGAGCAGATAGCGGTACACGCGGTCTCCATGCGGGGGAAGTTCTCCACCCGGCCTGAACATATCGCCAGCAAAAAGCGTTCGATCATCGAGCAGGGGGCGGTATTCCTCGTCAAGCGGGTATCAAATATCGGCCCCGATAGCGGGGCATGGGCGCAGGAAGTAATTGTCGCGCGGGGAGCCGAAGGGATGCGCTGTTTACAGGGGTTTATCGCCCTTGCCTCGAAATATACGCCGGAGACATTAAACAAGGCGGCGGGCCAAGGGCTTAAAGCGGGGCTGGTGCATCTGAAGCCGATACGAAGACTCTGCGAGCGGTACGCCGGAGAAAACGGCGCCGCCAACGAATTCCTCAGTGAACATCCGGTCATCCGTCCGATGACCGCGTACCAACAACATATCTTCAAGGAAGGGAGTACTGATGACCTTAAACCATCACCTGATAAAATCGCTCAAACAGCTCCGGCTGTCGGGACTGGCGGCCACGCTGGAGGTCCGTCTGCAGGAGGCGGCCAGTTCCAGCCTTAGCCACCGGGAATTCCTCGAACTGTTGGTGAACGATGAACTGGCCATTCGGAGTGACCGTGGCATCGCCAAGCGAATCAAGGATGCCGGGTTCCGGGACACGAAGGCGCTTGAGGAGTTCGACTTCTCATTCAATCCGACCATCAACAAGCGGCTCATCCATGACCTTGCTACTGCCGCTTTCATGCGGGAACGGCGCGACGTCCTCTTCATCGGCCCGCCGGGCGTTGGCAAGTCCCACTTGGCCCAAGCAATCGGCCGCCAAGCCGCCAAAATGGGCTTCATCGTCCTTTACCGCTCAATCTTCGATGCGGTGCAGGACTTCCTTCAGGCTGAGGCCCTGGGTGACACCAACAAAGTTCTTAAACGCTACCTCAAGCCAGACCTGCTCATCATTGATGATATGGGATTAAAGCGGCTCCCCAAGCAAAGCGGTGAATACTTCTTCGAGATCATCATGCGGCGGTTCGAGCTGCGTTCCACGGTGATGACCTCAAACCGCCCCATCGAGGAGTGGGGCAAGCTCATCGGCGATGTGCCGACGGCCACCGCCATCCTCGACCGTTTCCTCAGCCACGCCGAAATCATACAGATCACCGGCAGAAGCTACCGCCTGAAAGACGCGGCAACTGGAAAAACCGATAAGAAAAAGGCAGAATAGGAAAAACGATGGTCGTAAGACCGTTACAGAATAACTGGCCGGTTATGAAGTGACCGGAAGTGGCTGGTTTTCAACTGACCGGTGACACTCTCATAAACAACCTTTACACTTGTTGGAGCTTGTACCAAAACCACTTCCTGCCGACGTTCAAGCTGATCGAAAAGGTAAAAGTGAACTCCAAATACAAAAAGAAATACGAAAAAGCCGAAACTCCGTACAATCGGCTTATGGCCTCAGCGGTTCCAACTTCGCCATCCAAGGAAGCCCTTAAACATCTCCATTTGTCCTTAAACCCCTTTGCGCTGAAGAAAACCCTTGAGAAAAAACTCAAGAAAATCTTTAATGTTCTACGGTTACCTGAGTTATGAGGCAACGACTAAAAGAAATTAGCCTCCTTGGGTTACATTCTGCCATGAGGCAACGGGACCGACAATTCCTTCCGGTAACACTCATTTTGGATGTATATTACTCGCCAATACCCAAAGGCCAAAAGGAGTAGGTTCTTGAAAGTTTTGTTTGTTGTTCCCGACATGATCAAAGCGGAAAATCTATCAATCGAGATTCTATCAGCCTGCTTAAAAACTGAGGGCCATTCCACAAAATTGGAGTATAGCAATAAGCCGGATTTTTTCGATAAGGTAAAATCATATTCGCCTGACATCATAGCTTATTCCATTACCACGGGAATGCACTATGGCATGTTGCAGGTGAATAAGCGCTTGAAAGAACAATTCAGCAACTTTATAGGCATTTTTGGCGGCCCTCACGCAACGTTTCACCCTGAAATAATAGATGAACATGAAGGTGTAGACATCGTTTGCGTGGGCGAAGGCGAAGGAGCGCTTGTCGAATTGGCCAATGCCTTGCGTGATGGCCTCGACTATTCGGGAATTAATAATTTGTGGGTAAGAACGAAAACCGGCGTTAACAGGAATCCCTTGCGGGATGCCGTTTCCATCGATACGCTGCCTTATTACGATAGAAGCATATATCTTGACGCCGACCCGGTAATGAAAGAAAGTACCTCTCGAATTATGATGGCTTCGAGGGGGTGCCCCTATAGCTGCACCTACTGCTTCAACAGAACCTATAAAGCGATGTATAAGGGACGCGGCAAAATATTGCGTCTGATGCCGATCCCAAGGGCCATTGAGGAATTGAAACATCTGCTAAATGCCGCACCGAACACCACTTTCATTGAATTTCTTGACGATATTTTCCCCTATGCGGACAAGAATGATTTCGATGAATTTCACGAGCTTTACAAGAAAGAAATAGGCCTCAGCTTTGCGACTTTTCTCCCCCCCAAGCATAGGGATTTCGACTTCATAAAGAAATTAAAAGAGGCGGGTTGTCGCTATGTGGGGGTGGGGTTTGAATGCGGCGATCAGAACATCAGAAGAGATATTTTGAAAAGACCGAATTATACGAACGAAGACATCATTAACACCTTGCACGCCTGCAATAAAGTAGGGCTTAAATCATTCACGACAAACCTGGTGGGATTGCCGGTTGAAAATTCGCTGAGAAATGACTTGAATACGCTCAAAGTGAACATTGTGGCTAAACCAACCATTGCCTTGTCATATATGACATATCCATATCCCGGCACCGAGCTTGCCCGAATCGCCGTTGAAAAAGGTTTTATCTCAAAAGACAAAGAAATAAATATAAATAATAAGGCTGATTCGCCTTTTGATTTTGGCGCTGACCAATTGGCAATTGAAAAAACCGCACTTATGTTTGGAATTATTGTGGAATTTCCCATATTGCTTCATATTCACGGCCTTTTGCTGCTGCTGCCAAAAAGCTTGTGGAACTTTTTATATCTCGCGCATCGAGGATATAAATATCGGATTTCCTTTAACGCCGACTACAGCATCAAAAATCTCATTAATAATATAAAAACACTAATTAACTATTTGAAGTATGTAAAGATTGAAAAGTTGCAGGTGAAATAAGCCTTCCCCCGCCGTTCCTCCCGCAGGTCCAGGCGGGTGGCGGATGCTTTACCGGAGGGAACCGGCTAAATAGGGTATTCCAAGTACTCTTAGTGCAGCACTTTGGCCAAGAGGGCTAGATCGGGCGTCTTCATAAATAAGCGGTTCTTTAATCTGAATAAATAGAAAGCCCTTGCCGCGATAAAAAACAGCCGTTTGAGCCCCGCGAGAGGTATGGCGCTGGAGGGGGCGGAGAGAAAGTATGACATGGTGGAAATCGCTTCCAGCATGCTGCTATGTTGTCGTGACAGCCAAGGATTGCTTTGAGAGGTGGAGTAATCGAGATCGGCATATTGTTCCAGGGTGACCGGCGGTTTATATCCCATGGCTACAGCTTTCTTCTGCAAGTCAGTTCCGGGGAACGGCATGTAAATGTACAGGTGCCCGCCGATGGAGGCATTGGGATATTTCTCCAGGATGTCCAAGGCGAAACGAAGCGTCTTTTCTGATTGCTCCGGCGTTTCACCCGGTATTCCGATGATAAGGTTGAATTTGAACTGTATGCCTGCTTCGTGAAAGCGTTGCAATACGCGGTAAATTTCATCCGTCTTGAACCGCTTGTTAAGCAGCTGGTGCCGTATCTCCTCGTCTCCTGATTCAATGCCGAATTCCACATAGCGTAATCCGGCGCTGTAAAAGTGCCCCAAGGTTTCCACTGAAATATTTTTAAATTGGTTTATTGTTCCCGAGGCGGCCCATCTAAAAGATGATCTTTCTTCGATCAAAAGATCACTAAAGCGTTTAACGCGGTCGATGCGCAAAAAAAAGTTCGGATCGTAAAAGCGTATGCCGCCAATGGCGAACTGTTTCTGAAGCCGTTTGATGTCATAAATCATTCTTTCAGGCGTATGACAGTTATAATTGGAGCCGAACTGATAAGTAACATCGCAAAACGTGCAGCTATAGGGGCACCCCCGGCTTGTCTCCCACGGGATGCAAATACCCCCTCCAGGCACCCAATTATAAATCACATATGGTGTAATGTCGTTTATCAGATGGATCGGAAGGGATGGTAGCGCGTTTATATCAAGCGTCTGACCGGGGAGGTATCTAAAAGCATTTCCTTCCCTGAAGCCAATACCGGAAACCTGTTTTTGCGCTTTTACATCTCCAAAGGCATCAACAAAGGCGCGGAATGAAAGCTCCCCTTCTCCCTGAATTAAGTAGTCGACATGAGGGCAGGCAAGAACGCTATCGGGATCTTTTGTCGGATGCCAGCCTCCCCATACCACGGTGATTGCGGGGTTAGTTTCTTTTATCAGCTTCGAGCAATAGACGGCATCTTTGATCATCGGCCCAGAAAGGCAAGATATTCCCGCCACCGCCAACCCGGGGTCTTTGAGCAACTGTAGAAGCCTATTGTCATTCTTTTCCACTGCGCGGTCCAACAAGATCACCTCATAACTATCCACCAAGGTCGATGCGACAGAAAGCAGGGCCAGCGGCAGGTTTTTCGGGAGGAAATCGACCACTATCTCCCTGGGACAGGGATTGATAAGAAGTATTTTCCGCTCTTTACGATCGGTCATATATACACTCCCTTATTTCATTTACAGCAAGAGGCGTCAAGTCGTCTGATTTTTAAGTATGTCACGCTGGAATATCGTTTTCCAAGACGATGAACCTCTTGAATGATAGCCGGATTAATTATTCACGGGCCTATTTTTTTCGAACTAAACCTGCCGAAGGCAAAAATCATCAAATGGGATAATCTTCGTTCGTCCCCGCATGAAAGATCGGTTTCTTAATTTGAAAATGTCCAAAGGCCATAGGGAAATGGATTGCCGCTGAAATATACGATTCTTTTCTCCTTCGCCTCGCCGAGAACATCTTCCAACAACTTGCTGTTTTCATCAAAACTGCGGACATATTTACCCCTATCCATAAGGGTAAGCCTTCTTAAAAACGGCTTGCCCGGCCCCGGATCGACAATATCAAAAAATACTATTTTCCCATCGGGTTTTAGCAGACGCATCACTTCCCGTAGCGTGCCCCTAATATCATCATCTGATAGATGATGGAAAAGCCGCACTGCGTAAACCGTTGCAATACAGCCATCCTGCAATCCCATCCGGGAAGAAGACATGCAAAGATACTTCACATGGTTTTTCCCGGAATTGCTGATTGCATATGAAAGATATTTCATATTTAAATCAATGCTAAGGCATTTACCTCCGGAGATACCTGAATATTCGCCGGTGCCGCATCCAATATCCAGGGCAAGTGATCCCGGTGTTATGTTTTCAGACAGGAGATTCCTTATTTTGTTGTCCAATCCGCCATAAACAAAGTTAACTGTTTTTTGAAAGAACAGATAAAATTTCAGATTCTGAAATATCCGATGGAAAGGACTTCTTACCTCTTCTTTACATAGCATCTATTGCCTTTCCTTATTCTAAAAAATTCTGCAAAAAAGAACTTTTCTTGTCATCAATACAAACCAGGATTGGCGGTAATGCCATTCCGCCCTACTTTGACTGGTACGTACATGAAACGTAAAACTAGCAAATTCGCGCAGCTCAACAAGCCGCGCATTATTACTATTATCAGCCGGCCGATTTTTTCCCGAGCAGAACTTTGGCAATGTCGTTCCAATTATTCCTGAAAGGAATGCATTTATCGTCAATGTAATAGTCCGCAAACGTTTTCCCCAATATCAGCCAATCGTATTTAATTCGGTGCTTTCTCAGCCATTTCACCGTTGGCTCCCATTGCAGACTGTGCCGCGTGGAATAAAGGTGGATCACATAACCGGCCTTGTGCAGCTTGTTGATCGACTCAACCGCCCCCGGCTTTGGATCGGACAGTGTCGCGCGGAGCTGAGGTTCTTCAACGCATATTGTGCCGTCGATATCAATCGCCAGAACCTTTTTCCTCATAATAAATGTCTCCATAATAACGAACCATGACGAGGTTTTCCACCCATTCCTGCCTGTAGTCAATCCGGCCGCCGGCCACGGTAACCTTAAGATATGCGGCAATATCAAGACCGGCCTTCATTGAAAGCGTAGTGCCCGCCCCCATGCGGGGGTTTACATCGATAATGAAAAGTTCACCGTTTCCATTTTCAATAACCTGAATGCATACAGGGCCTGAAAAATCAAGCGTGGCGCAAAACCGCCGCACACAGTCGATGATTTTGTCATGCCGCACCGTTTTCCCTATGGTGGTCAGGCCCGAACCAACTGCTTGCCGTAATCGGGGTATGATTGCCACAGGGGAACTGTCAGGGTTGCAATATACGTCAACGGTATATTCGACTCCTTGAATGTACTCCTGCAGGAATGCCCCGGGCATCTTTTCCAAGTAAAACGATCCTTCCCCCGGCGAATGGACGGCATGAACCCCGATTGAGGAGGTTCCATCCGCGGGTTTTATCATCACTGGATATAAAGCGACCTCGCCAAAAGACGCATAATCCCTGGGAGCGGAAAATCCATGCTTTTTAAGATGGGATGCAAGAAGCTTCTTATCATGGGCAAGCGCCAGCGATTTTTCACCTGAGAGTACGATATGCACTCCTCTCTCTTGTAAAAAATCCCTATGTTTCCTGAGGAACGGAATGGCAAAATGCGATACCGGCATCACTATGTCGACCCGCTCATTCTCAATAATTGAGCGCAACTCTTCGAAATATTCCGGGTCGGCAAATGGGCGGGTGATAAAAGATTTATCACAAACAAAACGGGCAGCCGCATACGGCACAGTATCTGTCATCAACACGCGGTACGAGGGAAGAAAATGGGTTGTTAAATCTTTTTTCATTCCCGCCCCCAAAAGAAGAAGGGTGGGTCCCCCTATTTTTCGGGCCGCCACGCGGATGCTTACCGGCATTTCGTTTTCCACCACATCGCCGTATACCAGTTCCTCAACGGTGAAACCCAACTCTCCAAGCATCGCCAGCAGTCCGTCCGGCAAAAGCCGCTGGTAATCCTTGCCATGAATCCGGAAATTTACGGGAATTGTAAGCAGAAGCAATCCACCGCGGCGCAAGAGTTTACGGACATTCAAAAGAACCTTTGCCGGCTCACGAAGATGCTCAAGAACCTCTGTGCAAATTACGCAATCGAACCTTTCCGTCGCTTCAATAATCTCCTGTTGGGCATCAAACCGCGCGATGGATTCAGGACTGCGCGTTACTATATTGGACGTCACATACCGCGCGCGCGGGACTAACGCCTGAAAGTCGGCCAGAGGCACTTGCGGTTCGGCGCCAATCTCGAAAATATCGTTAAGTGCCGCTACGTTGGCAATCAGATGCTTTTGCACGAATCGATGCACCAGGATGCGCAACTCCATCCAACGGGGATAATACTGGTTGTAGCCGTTATACAGGTAGAATCTTTTGAGGGTCTCCTTGTCAAGGCCATATTGCCGGATCAACCGGTCCACCGCACCGGCATCGCTCGTCATATCGTGCCTTTCCACTGATACCAACCTCAAGAATACATCTGGGGGCGCGGCATTCTAGATGAGCACCTGTGGCGTTTGATGATAATACATAAACATTTCCTGGTATATATACTTTGCGTTGTTCGGCTCCTTGATGATCACATCCGCCATATTGAACGCCATATCAATACATTGATCGATATTCGAGTAACAGAATAACCCTTGCCGCCCAAGGCTTACGATATTCGTTTCCAAAAGAAGATATTTTTTGATGGTAAGCAGCCGTTTCTGAAAACCCACGCTGAATTTAGGATAGGCATAACGAACCTCCTCCCGCGAAAACCCCACGATCCCTTCGGGATCAATATTTGCGTGGGGGGCCAGTTGGCGCATAACCAACGCGAACAACTCGTCTTGGGGCATGTTCCAAAGCTCGTCCCCATAACGGCACGGTATCTCAACACACAACGAACAGCATCCCGAGGGTACCATTTTGAGATCATCATAGGAGTATTCGGAGATTCGGTTGAACACGATGTCCGGATTTGAAAAATATACCCATGACTTGTCGAACACGCTCTGTTGACGCAGCCGCACATGCAACATTACGAGACAGGTGTAATCAAGCCCTTCGGCGCTTTTCATCACCTCAGCGGGAAGATCGCTAATTTTAAACAACAACTTATTGATGGGGATAGTGGATATAACGATGTCATCCGGCCCCACTTCATGCAATTCCAGCAAGTTACTTTTTCTGTTGCGGATTTCCAACTGAACCACCCGGCCAACCCGTAAAACGATCCGTTCAACATCGGAATCGGTGTGCAGCCGGCAACCAGCGGCTTCTGCCTGCGTCTTGAAGTATTCCGTGATTTTCCCCGAACCACCAACTGGCATATAGCTATGTACGTTTGCCACGTCCTCGGGGTGGGGATTATAATTCGATTTAATATTTAACTGCTTGTACAAAAGCTGCCGGAGACTTAAGGTCGGAATACGTTTCTCTCCAACATAGGACGAAAGGTCGTGGGGATCCATTTTCCACACCTTCTCGACGTAGGGCGCAAAATATATTTTCAGCAAAACATCGCCGTACCTGCGTCCAATCCACTCATCAAAATGGGCGGTAGGCTTCACCCCAAATAGAAATGCCCTTATACGGGTATAAAGGAAATCCATCCCCGCAACTATCATTTGCCACGGCTTAAGAACCAGAAGGACATCAAGCCCTTTAAGGGGGTATTTCACTTTCTTGCCGAAAATGAACAGCAGCGTTTTTATATTTCGTTCTTTGAGCCGCTCGCCGAATATCTCCTTCAGAAATGCCATAACCCGCCGGTTTTGCGTGTGGACATTGTGGGGGCCATATTCCAACACCCACCCATCACCGCCAAAGTTCCTGACCAGCCCCTGCATTTCATGCTCAGCCTCAAACAGAACGACCTCCCTGTCCGAATTCTTGGAAAGGTGATACGCGGACGCCAGGCCGGTGACGCCGCCCCCCAAAATGAACATCTTACTCATATTGACGCTCATCAATACCAAAAAAATCATGTAAAAGCGCAAAGGAATCAGCCATAGACTTCTTCCTCCATCTCGGTCAACTTAATAGCCTCATGTTTCTTTTCTATTTTTTTCCGTACGCACAGCCATCCTTCACGGCGCACTTTCTGAAGATACGCGGGATCAAAGTTCTCCGTTTTTATCACTCCGCATGAATAACGAAAATGGCGAAGCGAAAGGGAAAGATCAAGCCAACCACTGCGTTTGCAGATGTCATACATCTCCGTTCCGGGGAACGGCGTGGCTATAAAGAAATGAACGTCATCCAGATCCAACACCATGGCATAATCCACCGTCCGCTGAATATCTTCCCTTGTTTCCTCCGGATAGCCGATCATAAGGAAGGCATTCTTTTTGAAACCAAGCCGCGTGGCGGTTTCCAGTATATGCGTAAGACGATCAAGCCGCACCCATCCTTTTCGGGCATCGAGAAAACCCTGGTTGCCCGACTCGATGGCCAGGTGCAATGAGTAACAGCCCCCTTCCCGCATGGCGGTCAACACTTCATCGGTAAGCGTACTCAACTGGTTGCCATGTGGCGTACACCAGCGTAGGCCGGGAAAGCGCTCCCCAATGGCGCGTGATAGCGCAATGGTTCTTTTGGGAGATGCGTTAAAATTCGCGTCTTCAAACTGGATTTCTTCAATGCCGTAATGAGTGACGAGGTGCTCAATTTCGGCGAGGACATTATCCACGGAGCGCATCCGGTAATCCGGCCCCGTTGGCCCAAAAATATTATGAACAGGGCAATAATAGCAGGTCATGCCGCATCCGCGGCTGGATATCATAATGGATGTGCGCCCCTTCGACGAATGCACAGACGGATTCCGCCGGACATTGAAATATTTTTCCATAGGCAGAAGGTCGTATGCTGGAAAGGGAATGGTATCAATCTGCATCGGCTCCATCTTCAACGGATTGCTCACAATCCTCCCGCCATCCCGATAAATCAGGCCATCTACCTTTTCCAGATTCCGCCCGCCAACCGCAAGCGCCTCCAGAAAAATGGGAAGACGCAATTCCCCTTCTCCCCGCAATAGATAGTCAACCGCCGGTTCATCAAATATCCGCTCCTTCAGGGCGGTTGGCGATGCCCCTCCCATAACAACTAGTGCCGTTGGAGCGGCTATTTTTGATATTCGAGCGACCGTATCGGCCTCAGGCTGCCGGATGGCATGTAGACAACTAATACATACGACATCGGGCTTAAAATCCTGGATGGATCCCGCAATCTGCTCATCAGTCAAGCCATAGCGGAAGATTTCCGGCTCAACCTCTATTTCCTCATTATCATACCCTTCAATAATGCAATCCAGTATCTTGACCTCGTAGCCTCGATCGCGCAAAACAGAAGCAAGGTAAGCCAGACCCAATGGCAACACGGCGGCTTTCAGGCCCCGTTCACCATTGATACGCGCCACCCTGCTACTGGGCGGGTGTATCAGCATGATTTTTCGGATTTTGGAACAGTTCATGGGTAAATATTAGCGACAAGCGGAGAGAGAAGCAAATCTGGTGGCCACTATCGGCCGACGTCCACCTCCAAACAGTTGTCCCGCAACAATGCATCGTAAAGCACTTTAAGCCGTGCTTCGGAGGGAGCCGCCTCCAAGAACGAGCCGAACCAGCGCCGCACTTCGTCAGAATTCGCGTGGGCATACCGCACTTCGCCAATGATCCGCTCCAGATCGCCGTCGCCAAGATCGAAAAACGAGGGCAGGCAAAGCACGGAGGCGGTAACACGGTTCGCCACCGGCAGCAGGGTTTTAAACCACGGCTTGCCGCTGCGATACGGTTCGCACATATGGACACCGGGATAAAAATAACGGCGGCTTTCCACTCCCTGCTTCCAGAGCCACGCCCATAATTGGTTGCGCGTCAGTCCCAGCAATCCGGCATCCACAAACATAACCACATATTGCCGGTTGCCCCGCACCCCCTCTTCCAACTCGAAAAAAGAAATACCCGGCACATCATTAAGCCCGGCCCGGTAGGCATTCTGTATCCGCTGAAAACGCTGAATGGTCTCAGGCATATACGGCAGAAGCGCCAAGCCGTAGGCCGCGCTCATCTCCGGCATTTTGGCGTTTATCCCCAAGTAATCGACCCAATCGACCCCCTTGAATCCGAAATTTTTCAGCAGCCGCAGCTTGGCCGCCAACTCACTATTGTTGGTCAAAACCGCGCCACCTTCGAAAGTATGGAATATTTTGGTGGCGTGAAAACTCAATACCGACGCTTCACCGAACTGCGCCACAGGCGTTCCATGATGAGAGGTCATAAAACAGTGCGCGGCATCATAAACGACCTTAAATCCCTTTTCCTTCCCCAAGTTATCCAGGCTTTCCGTGTCGCAAGGTTGGCCAAACACGTGGACACCCAAGATAGCGCTTGTGTGGGGTGTGATATGCTCGGCCACGCGCCGCGGATCGAGGGTGAGCGTGATCGGGTCAATATCACAGAAAACCGGCGTCAGACGCTGCCATTTTATGGCATGGGCGGTGGCAATAAAGGTGAACGGCGTCGTGATCACCTCGCCAGCCAGATCGAGTCCATTCAAAAGCAGTTGGAGGCCGATGGTTGCATTACAAACCGCTATGCAATGCTCTACGCCGTGCAGCTCGGCGATATGCCCCTCCAGTTCGGTCACCTTCCGGCCGCCATTGGTGAACCAGGCGTCGCTGATGATTTCCTTGGCCCGGTCAAAGAACGCGGCGGTATCAACCCGCCGCGGCTTGTAAAAAGGAATTACGTTCATTCCCGCGCTCATTCCATTATTTTTCCCAATTATGCCTGCTCTCTCTTGTAGCCGGTTTAAACGAGTCTAACCTATTCGGTGGCCGTTTTCCAAAAACGCGGGGTATCGGAATTTTCCGCCCCGGTCACGCGGGGAGCGGAAACATCCGAATGGATCCCCAATCTCCGGCTAAGGCGGATCACAATGCATGAAGAAACGTATCTAACTATTATTGACGGTATCTACGCCGCATATTCGACCCATCATTGTTTTCACCCATCAGGTGGGTTGGCGGCGGCTTGGTACCATAGGTTTCAACCTGTGGATTGCCGCGCCGGCGGCAATGCTATCTTGGCCCTTGCGGGCCAACAACAGAATGAATTCTGATACGATAAGCTCACGAGTAGGGGTTCCTGATACG
>JAHFEJ010000129.1 GCA_023248535.1 Nitrospinales bacterium
TCGAGTCATCCAGCGCAGGGCTTACGGCCTGCGGGATGAGGAGTACCTCCGCCTTAAAATCCTTACCTGCATGCTGGAGGAATTATGACGATTCTACCCACTCACTTGGGAGATGATCCACTATTTGTGGCCTTTGAAATACTTTTTGGGTCTATGTTCCTTTTTGGCATTTTAGGGCTTGAGTTTGGATATCTGCAATATATTTTGTATCACGCCATTCTGTTTTTCCCCGTGTTGATGCTTGGCGCGGGTTTGATCGCAAAGGCCAGGGGGGTGCGCCAAGCGCGATTTTATGTTTATGCGTGGAGCGTGTATCTGGTTGGTACCATGCTTTATTATTTGCGTGATTGGGGATTTATGCCGGAAGGCTTTGCCACTGCGTACTCGGCTCAAATCGGCTCTTTGGTTGACGGGGTTCTTCTATCGCTTGCCTTGGCCGATAGAATAAACATCCTTCGTGATGAAAAAAGCATGGCGCAGCAAAATGCATTGGAACAGGAACAGAAGGCGCTGAAGACCGCCCAAGATGCCAGGGATACCCTGGAAGTTAAAGTGGCTGAACGGACGGCGGAACTTGAAGAAAGTGAAGACCGGTTCCGGAGACTTTCAAACACAACGTTCGAGGCAATACTTGTGCACGATAATGGAGTTGTCCTGGACGTTAATGAAAGTGCGGAAAGAATGTCAGGATATGGCAGGGCAGAGTTGATGGGGGGCAACGTGATAGAGTTGCTGGTGGCGCCAGAAGATGTAGATACTTTAAAGATGAAAATCAAAGAGGGTGCGGAAGGCGCCTATGAAATCAATAGTATTAGGAAGGACGGGTCAATATTCCCTGCTGAGATACGTGGAACCCCCATCATTTATCAGGGAAAGGCGGTTCGGGCGGCGGTCATCCGGGACTTGACGGAGAGAAAGTTGGCTGAAAAGGCCTTTCTCGAATCCGAAAAACGGTACCGCGACTTGGTCGAGTCCTCCCCAGACTCCATTGTGATTCATAGTGAAGGACGGATCATCTGGATGAATAATGCGTGCGCAATCTTCCTTAGAGCGAATTCTCCTGATGAGTTGATAGGCAGGAATGTTCTGGATTTCGTTCATCCGGAATTTCATCAACAAGTTCTAAAAAATGCGGAGTTGCTGATCTCAGGGCAGGTGAAGTTTTTGAAGGGTGTTGATGAAAAATATTTACGGGTTGACGGATCTGATGCGGAAGCCGATGTTTCCTCCTCCATCACCGTATACAAGGGCAAACCCGCTTTTCAGGTTATCTTCAGGGATGTAACCCAACGAAAGATTATGGAACGGGAATTGCGCCAACAGAAGGAACGGGCGGAATCCGCCACCAAGCTGAAGGACAAGTTCGTTTCACTTGTCTCCCACGACTTAAAGTCGCCCATCAGTTCTATTGCAATGGGTGTTGAAACGGTGATTGGAGCCGCGCCGGAATTATCCGCGCCAAACCGGAATTTTTTATCGATGATCGGCCTGCATTGCCGCAAGCTCTTGAATATGATCGACAAGTTGCTCGATATTTCGCGCCTGCAAACGGGAAAGATCCGGCCCGTAAAAAGATACGTCAACTGTTTTAACCATGCAAACAGGTATATCGAGGCGATAAAAATAATCGCGGACCAAAAAGGCATAGCCATAAAAAACGAAATGCTGCAAAACATGAACGTGATCGCCGACCCCGACTTGTTGGGCCAGTGTATTGCAAACCTCCTTGCGAACGCCATCAAGTTTTGCGGCCGGGGCGGCGCGATAACCGTCTACAATCCGCCGGAAAATCCTTGCGTCATAGCCATACGCGATACCGGCACGGGGATCGATGGCGCCATGTTGAAAAATCTGTTCATTGCGGAAATAAAGACCACCAATATCGGTACTGCGGGGGAAAAGGGCACCGGCCTCGGTTTGCCCTATTGCAGGGAAATTATGGAGGCGCTGGGCGGCACTATCTCGGTTGAATCCGAAGTTGGCAGAGGAAGCGTATTTTACCTCACGCTGCCGGAAACCAAGTTGGTGATCATGGTGGTGGACGATCAGGAGGTTACGTGGCGGATGGTCAGGGAGTTCCTAAATGAATTCCAGGCGGAGATAGTGGAAGCTGAAGACGGCCTTAAGGCGCTTGCGATTCTTAAGGAATTTACCCCCCAGTTGATAATTACCGATATAAATATGCCAAACATGGATGGCCTGGCGCTTATCGTGGAAATAAAAAAAATGCCCGATAAATCCGGCATCCCGATAATCGTCATGACTTCCGATGGCAGTCCCACGGATACCGATCCTGATATCCGTTCAAAAGTGTTCCGGCTGGGGGCGGATGATTTTGTAAACAAGCCGGTCGGCGGGAACGATTTGATTCCACGAGTAAAAAAATATCTGGAGATATATACGGATTCTGCCTCCACTGGACAGATGTACCTAAAAAAATGAGTACATATATCTATTTCATCTGATGGAAGGACGCCTGATAATCTACTGAACTCGGAAATGCGGGAGGTGGCGAAATTGAAATCAGGAAAAATTGACGTGCTGATTGCCGATGACCATCCGATTGTGGTCGAAGGCATAAAGTTGATGGTTCAAGGCTACAATATGCAGGTGGTGGCCACGGCTAACGACGGGCGCGATGCGCTGGAAAAAATTTTAACGCATAAGCCCGATATCGCCATTCTTGACCTGGTAATGCCGAAAATGAGCGGTATCGAGATAACCAGGGAATGCCGAAAAAAGAAAATTGCCACAAAGGTCATCTTGCTTACGGCCGTTTTGGAAGATGAATATTTGGATGATGCCGTGAAGAGCGGCGTGGTGGGGTATGTGCTGAAGAATAACACCCGGGAAGAGCTGCGGAATGCCATTGATTACGCAATGGAAGGTAAAATTTACGTCAGCCCGCTTATCGGAAGCAAATTGTTGGCAAACCAGGTTATGCTTAACGGCCAATCAAAAGCCGCATTGTTAATTGAAAACCTTTCCGCGATGGAAAAGAAAGTGCTGGCCCTGCTTGCGATGAGCAAAACAAGCAGGGAGATAGGTAAAGAGCTTTGCATCAGCACTAAAACGGTTCAAAACCACCGGGTGAGAATCTGCCAAAAGCTCGACCTTAAAGGCGCCAACGCCTTGCTCTCGTTCGCCGTTCAAAACAAGTCCGCCCTGAAATAACCGCTTCAGCCGTTCCGGTACCCCTTTTTACTACTCGGAGAAGAATATGCTTCTCATGTTGTGGAGAACCCCACCTGTATCCTCCCCTCATGCCATGCAAGGGGAGGGCGGGAACCCCAATCTCCGGTCAAAGCGGATCACAATGCATAAAGAAACGTATTCCAACCGTGATTGATGGTATCAGCGCAGCAAATGCGCCCCATCGTGGTTTTCACCCATTAGGTGGTTTGGCGGCGACTTGGTACCACACCCATAAGCTCACGAGTCAAGGGCTCATGACAACCTCATTCCAACGAATTGTTCCCAATTTCGTTTTGCCTGATAACGTGCGCATAGCAGACACCCATTCGCACCCGCCAGC
>JAHFEJ010000008.1:0-27302 GCA_023248535.1 Nitrospinales bacterium
CAACCGCGCGGTGTTTGTTGATTTCGCCAAGGCGGGGCACTTCGATGTGTTCCATGTGCGCTACTCCGCCGCGCATCGCGGGGCCGAGAAGGAGGTGTTCGAGGCGATCCCGCAGGGGGAGCGCCCCGGCATCGTCACCTACACCGCTACGCGGTGGGGCGGGCTGGTCAATCCGCGCAAAATGCCGAAAGGGGAGAACACCCCGCGCGGGTCCGATTGCTACCGGTTCGTGCTGACGAATCCCGCTGTGAATGTCTGTATCGCCGGGCCGAAGAACATGACCGAGGCGGAAGAGGCGCTGGCGGCATTGGATCGCGGCCCGATGACGGCTGATGAGATGGCGTGGATGCGCCGCATCGGCGACCACCTCCGCGTAAAGTAGGATTTTCCTTTCTGTCATCCCCGCCCCCGCCGGAGTTTATCCTCGCGAAAGCGGGGACGGGGGTAAACTCCAGCGGGGATCCAGACACATTATCAAAGCTCTCCGGTTTCTCTCGGTGGCGCGGACACTCCTGTCCGCGTTGGCGCGTTGCGCCAAAATTCATGGTATCGGCCCGCCGGGCCGATGACGGACAGGAGTGTCCGTCCCACCGGGAAAGGCCGATGTACATGCTGAGAGCATGTACCCACCAAGAAGTGCCGGAGAGCTTTGATAATATTTCTGGGTGCCGGATCGGTGTCCGGCATGACAAGAATTAGCGGCGGAGTGGCAATGCCACGGCGTTAGCGGTATCGGATTTCTGAGTTTATAACTTTTGCGGTCTCTAAAAACCCATTTTTGGCTAATCGGTACTTTAACTCATGTTCCGCTTCAACTTTTTCTTTTACCTTAGGTCCGATAATGATTCGGCTACCTTCCTTGAAAAGAAATGGGGCGGTTTTGGCGTATATCCTAGACGGAACCTGTTCATCCAAGTGGAGTCCGTTCTCTTCTTTTGAAAAAGCGAAAGGATGTATGATTCTTACTTCTTGTTCCTCCGCATATTCTGAATGCTTATATAGGAATGTGATCTCACTTAAAATAACTTTTATTAATGCATGTAAGGAATCCCGCCGGTCATCTCCACGGAGGCCGATTGTACCTGTTAGTTGCTCGCATTGTTTCTTAACGTCCTTAAGCGGCTCTGTAAGTGCTTCCAGTGTTTTCTGTACGTCATTATCTTCATAGAAAACTTTATATAGGGTAGGTGGAACTTCGTGATCTGCCCTTGGAATTCCGAGCGCTTGCCTCATTAAAGGTGCAAGGCCCCGTTCCTTTGTTTCATTTCCTCTGCCCAATCCCAACATAGGAGTAGTTAGCTCTTGCTTGAATCCGCTTTTCGGCGTAATTATGCAATAGCCATTTCCATCGTTACCATAGGCGCGCCATAGATAGAGTTTGTCGCTGCGCAGGGTAAGTGAGCTGATATAAACACCTAATTCCTTTCCAAGTGAATGGATTTTGTGGTGGGCATCGTCCGTTTGAAATGTGTCGCTTAGTAGATTCATTTTCTTGTTTTTATCGTACTCAATAAGCCTTCGCCCCTCCAAAGGGTCATTCATGTAAATAATGTTGTAAAGCCTCAAGCAATTTCTTTCGGAAGGCTTGGCTTGGTCAACCGGAAGCATTGATTTTAAGGCTTCGTATTTTGTGAAATGTGCTACCTCTGTCCACGAGTCATCATCTATCCTCAAAAGATGTTTTTCTTTTATTTTAAGAACGGTGTTGAGCAGGTTTTCTAAAGAATGAACAAAAGCGCTAAAGCCTCCTTTATTTTTTGGGGCAGGAAAAAGCTCTTTCGCTGCGGATAGAATGAATTTAGCGTAACGTGCTTCATTGTTAAATGGATCTAATCGTTCGGCTTCTTGGTAGTCATGCTCTGCTTTCTCGTAATCTGATAACCTGAAATAGATTTCACCACGCGTAAGAAAGCTATCCGATTTACTTGTATTGTCTTTGGTGCAAGAAGACGCCTCAGTGAGATCATCTATCGCACCTTGGCTATCTCCATGGCTGCTTTTTGCCAGCCCACGGACAAATAAAAATAAAAAGTCATTGGGATAGTATGTGAGGGCGTCATCGCAAAGTCGTATTGCCGGCTCATATTTATTTTCTTTCAAGAGGGCAGCGGCTTGATTGGCGAATTGTAAGGCGGTCTTTTGCTGTTCGGTCATGGGGAATACTCTATCAGGGAAGCCGCCGGGTAACAATATTGCTGAGGGGGTTTTATGTCCGCAGGGCCGCTCCTCCCTTTCCCCTTAAAGGGGATTTACACTTCACTTCGTTCGTGTGAAAAACACGGAACACCGCTGCGCGCTGTCCGGTTTTTTCCGGGCGGATAGAAATTTCAGTTCCGCCCCTCCCTTTGACAAAGGGAGGCCGGGAGGGATTTTTTAAAAATCCCCCTGTAGGTGCGACATTCCTGTCGCACATTGGCGCAGAGCGCCAAGAAGGGTCGGCCCGTTGGGCCGATTGTGCGACAGGAATGTCGCACCTACCGGGGGAGGGGAGCACATGCATGGGGAGGGTTTGAGTCGCACCTACCGGAAAATATATTTATAATACCGGTGTGAAGAACAACGATGTTCGTGAAGACCGTCTGACTTTCTACAATCATCGCAAATTGCCGCACTGGCAAATGGGTGGCAACTGGTATTTCGTCACCTTCAGGTCGGCCCGTGGCGTCATTTCCGATACCGCTCGCGATATCATTAAAGAATCGGTCACCGAACGCCACGGGCGGCATTATGCGCTTGCCACGGCGGTGGTCATGCCGGATCATGCGCATCTTCTGATCCGGCCATTGGAAAAGGGCGAGGGGCGCTATTTTTCTTTGGCCGAAATCCTGAAATCGCTGAAAGGGATCAGTGCGCGGAAAATCAATGTGTGTTTGTCCACCACCGGAACCGTTTGGCAAAAGGAATCGTTTGACCGCATAGTGCGCGATGAAAGGGAATGGCGGGAGAAATATGAATACATCCGCGGCAATGCGGTGAGGGCGGGCCTTGCAGAAAAACCGGAAGATTACCCGTGGCTGCTCGAAGGAGGCAATTTCATCAATCGGCCATGAAAGGTTGGCGCGTTGCGCCTACCCACAAAGGGGTAGAGGAGGAAAGTTCTTTCCGTAGGCGCTTTTTTGCGCGTGCAAAAATGGGGAATGCGATAACATAGGGGAAATTTAGCAACCGGCTTTATCGCGGGAGAAGGGGGAGCAACCCTATATCGCGGGTAAAGCGGATTAAGGGCAGGGGAGGGACAATGGGCGTTACGTGCAGGTATCTGTTCCGTGACGGCACTTCGTGTCCGGAACCGCTCCACCCGGAATCCGAAGTCTGTTTCTGGCACCATCCGCGGGCCGACAAATCGGGCCCGGAAATAAAAGCGCTTATCGAGGCCAAACACAAACGGGGCGACAAGCTGGAAGGGGTCATTCTCAATGACGCCCAACTGGAACGGGTAAAACTTTCGCGCGCAAACCTGTATGGCGCGCAGTTCAAATGGGCGAACCTTAAAAACGCGCATCTGTTCGGCGCGGATCTCTCCCACGCCGCGCTTTTTAAAACCGCGCTGGACGGCGCGAACATGAAAGAGGCGAAGCTGCAGGACGCCGAACTGCTGGGGGCGACGTTGGGTGAGACGAAGATGGATTTCATCGGATTCGGCGGCGACGACGGCTATACGGTGAAGAACGAGATCGAGGGGATGGCGCACGAAAAAAAGGGCGAGCTGGCGCAGGCGCACACGAAATATTTCGAGGCGGAGGAGATATACCGCGCGATCAAGCTCAACCTGAAGAACCGGGGGATGGGGTTCGAGGCCGGCGAATATTTTTTCAGGGAAATGGTCATGAGCCGAAAACAGATGCCGTTGTATTCGTTCAACCGGTTTTGGTCCAAGCTGATGAGCATCTCCACCGGTTATGGCGAGAAGCCGCACCGCATCATCGGTTTTTCGCTGGCCTATATGGTCGTGTGCGCCGCGATGTTCGGCTTTTTGGGGATACATCACATGTCGGGGCAATTTCACCAATATTCGCCGAACGCTTCGCTGCCCGATAATCTGGACGTGTTTTACGATGCGCTGTATTACAGCGTGGTGACGTTCACCACGCTTGGCTACGGCGATTTCACGCCGGTCGGCATCGGCAAGATGCTTGCCATCGTGGAGGCGTATTCGGGGGCGTTTTGCATTTCGCTGTTCAGCATCTCCACCTATAAGAGGTACATGGACCGGTAGTTTTCCGCCCGAAGTAGGTGCGACATTTTTGTCGCACAATCGGCCCGGCGGGCCGATCCCTCTTGCCGCTGGCGCGGCAACGCGGACAAAGAGTGTCCGCGCCACCCGTGACAGCCAGCGGTATCAGAGCAGGGGGGCGTTGAAGGTGGTGGTGGTTCCTTTGTCCCATCCATCCCACAGGTAATCGTTATCCGCGCCGTCGGCGATGGCGCGCAGGGCGTAGCGCGTCTGCTCCTCGTAAAATTCGCAGAACGAGCCGGGGGCTTTCATGCCGCCGTTCACCTCGTGCGCTTCGGCGGGGCAGGGCGATCCGCAGAAGTGGCGGATGGCGCACTTGCCGCATGCTTTGATATCCTCCACCTTGCGTTCGGTCACCTGCCGGAACGGCTCGCTTTTCAGCGCGGCGCCGACGCCGCCCTTGAACAGGTTGCCGCCGTTGAAGCGTTCCAGCCCAACGAATTCGCTGCACGGGAACAGGTCGCCGTTCGCCGCCAGCGCGAAGAAGGCGCGTCCGCCGCCACAGGGGGAGATGTCGCACATCAGCCGCCGGGCGGTGGGGGCCAGGATGCTTATCAGGATGTTGGCGAAGTTTGCCACCACCAGTTTGCGCCCGGTTTTTTTGTACAGCTCGCGCGAGCGGTCGAGCGCGGCGAGGAAATATTTCACCGAAGGGACATCGGCCGGTTTCACCGCCAGCGAGGGGGGGAGCGTGCAGCGGACGATGTTCAGCAGGCAGGCGGGAACTTCGCGCGCGTGCAGGTAATCGACCATCGCCGGAAGGTGGCGCATGTTCTCGCTGGTGATGGTGCAGATGACGCTGAAACCGTGATACCCGCGCAGCTTTCCGATGGTCTCTTCGACTTTCGCAAACACCCCCTGGCCCGCCCAGTTGGCGCGCGTTTTGCCCGCGATGGCGGCCGTGTGGCCGTCCAGCGAAAGCCCGATGCTGACATCGCGCTCCGTGAGGAAGGCGATGGCATCGTCATCCAGCAGCGTGGAGTTGGTCTGGATGCCGAACTGGAAATCGTTTTTGTACTTTTCGATGCCGCGGAAGACGGCCTCGCGGTTGAGCATCGGCTCGGCGCCGTGAAAGACGATCTGCGGCAGGCGGCCTTTGGGCATGGTCTTGCGGAAATGCGCCTTCAGCTTCGCCAGCGCGTCGAGAAGCTCTTTCTCCGTCATGTGCCGCCCGTTCTTGCGCATCTCCCCCGGTATGTAGCAATAGGTGCAGTTCAGGTTGCACTGCTCGGTGGGGTTGAAATAGACGGCGCTCGGTTTGAGATCGAAGCGGAGCATATGCATCTCCGCGGCGAACTGCCCGCTCTTCTTTTTGTACGCTGCGATGAAGCGGGCGTCGGTGATGGTGTCGGCCAGCTTTTCCTTTTTCACCAGCGACCAGAAGGCGGTATCCGGGTCGATCAGGCCGATGTACTTTTCGTGGCCGATATCGATGGGGACGAGGGAGGGGCCGTTGCCGCTGTTAAAATAGAGGCCCCGCGAGGGGGCCTCCGCCAGCGCGGTCTTTTTGCGCGCCGCCGCCATTACTTCGCCTTTTTGGTGGCGGTGAGGATGTAGTGCGAAAGGCCGGTGCCTTTGGGATCGCAGCTCTTGCGGCTGGCGATAACGTCTTTCGCGGAGGTGGTTTTCTTTTTCATAATCGGTTCCTTTCCAAAAAAAGCCAAAAAAAAAGGGTTCCGACAAGTTCCCCATGGAACTCATCGAAACCCTTTACCATACGGATTCCGCGTTCAAAACCAATTACAGCAGGCCTTCTGGCTTTCGGATCGTCCGCCCGGTTGCGGCCTTCCCGCCAGGGTGTGCCCTGGCAGTGACCGGCTTGCGCCACAAACGCCGAAACTCGGCGTTTGTAACCGCCTTGGTATTACCAAAGCGGCCTGTGCAACCTTGCGTCCCCGATTACAGCGGCGGGACCGCCACGGATTCTCACCGTGTTTCGAGATGCTGAAATCTACCCCCGGATTATTCATGGAGCAACCATGAATAATCCGCAAACGCCGATTTTTTGAAATCTTCCGCGTTGGCTTGTATTTTTCTTGGGCGGCATACCGTAGTATGCCTTCCGCGAAAAATCCTTCGCCGCCGCGTTCTTTCAAAAACTTGGCGTTTGTGCCCGCTTTATCATGAATAAAGCGGGCTATTGGCTATTCGGGGCGACTATATCCGGCACGGCGGGGATTTGTCAACTGCGATCAGGAAAAGTGTGGGGTGCGCAAAAAAAATAAGTATACTAATGGGATTGTGAAAACGGATTTTTGGCCGCAAACGCTGCCGCCGTCGGCTTTGGCCTGGGCTAGAGGCCATTAGAGAATAAAAGTGAACCTTTTGGCCTTCCTATGCGTCCAATTGTCTCTTGAAATATAACCGGAGGAATACCGTGATACCGATGCAACGAACCCGCTCCGTGCCCTTTTTGCGCCATGTGGGGCTTGGCGTTCTTCTGGCCGCGGCGCTGGCCGCCTGCTCGAAGGGCGCGCAGGATCAGGCGCAGAAAAAGCAGATGCCTCCCGCGCCGGTCAAGGTGGCCGCCGCCGTGAAGAAAGACGTTCCGCTGCGGCTCAACGTGACCGGTTCCGTGGAGGCATATGCCACGGTGTCGATCACTTCGCAGATAAGCGGGCAGATTGAAAAAATACATTTCAAGGAAGGCGAACAGGTGGCCAAGGGAAGCCTGCTGGCGACCATCGACCCGCGCCCTTTCAAAACGGCGGTTGCGCAGGCCGAGGCGGCGCTGGCCCGGGATACCGTCCAGCTGAATAACGCCCGGCGCGACGCGGAGCGGAACGAATCGCTGGCGCGCGACGGAGTGGTGCCCCGGCAGCAGGCCGACCAGGCGAGCGCCGCGGCGGATTCGTTGGCCGCCACCGTGGCGGCCGATAAAGCATCGCTGGAAAACGCCCGGCTGCAGCTTGCGTATTGTTACATCCATTCCCCCATCGACGGGCAAACCGGCTCGGTGCAACTGGACGAGGGGAACCTTATCAAGGCCAACGACAAAACCATGGTCACCATTTTCCAGGTGAAGCCGGTGTATGTATCGTTCGCGTTGCCCCAGGCGCAGTTGGCGGCGGTTCGCGAGAACATGGCCCAAGGGCGGCTGAAAGTGACCGCCACGCCCGAAGGGGTCCGCGGGGCGGAGGGATCGCTGGTATTCATCGATAACGGCATCGATCCCGCCACCGGAACGATCCGGATGAAGGCGTCGTTCGCCAACGGCGGCGGACGGCTGGTTCCCGGCCAGTTCGTGAACGTATCGCTGACGCTGACCACGGAAAAAGACGCGTTGACCATCCCCTCCCACGCGGTCATGAACGGCCAAAAGGGGGAATATGTGTTTGTGGTGAAAAACGGGATGGCGGAGATGCGCCCCGTCACCGTGCGCCGCTCGTTCGGCGGCGACGCGCTGATTGAAAACGGCCTGGCGGAAGGGGACACCGTGGTTACGGACGGCCAGATACAGGTTATCCCCGGCGGGCCGGTAAAACCGGCGGAAAGCGGAGAGAAGGGGAAGGAAGAGAGCCGATGAACATCTCCGGGCTTTTCATCCGCCGCCCGGTGATGACCACGCTGGTGATGGCGGCCATCCTGCTGTTCGGCGTCATCGCGTACCTCAAGCTGCCGGTCAGCGACCTTCCCAGCGTTGATTTTCCCACCATCACGGTGAGCGCCCTCCTGCCGGGCGCCAGCCCCGAAACGATGGCTTCCGCCGTCGCCACGCCGCTGGAGCGGCAGTTCTCCACCATCGCCGGCGTCGATTCGATGACCTCCACCAACACGCAGGGGATAACCTCGATCACGCTGCAATTCAATCTTGACCGCAATATAGACGCCGCCGCGCAGGACGTGCAGGCGATGATCGCCAAATCGGCGAAGAACCTTCCGCCCGACATGCCCATTCCCCCGTCCTACCAAAAGGTGAACCCGGCCGACCAGCCGGTCATCTACATCGCCCTCAGCTCTCTCGTACTGCCGCTTTCCAAAGTGAACGAATACGCCGACACCATGATCGGGCAGCGCATCTCCATGATCAGCGGGGTGGCCCAGGTGCAGATATTCGGCGCGCAGAAATACGCGGTGCGGGTGCAACTGGACCCGGACCGGCTGGCCTCGCTCGGCCTGGGGCTGGACGAGGTGTCCCGCGCGGTGAACCAGGGGAACGTGAACCTCCCCTCCGGCACCATCAACGGCGCCAAGAAGGCCTTTACCATCCAGACCGAAGGGAGGCTGCTCAACGCCGCCGCGTTCCGGCCCCTCACCGTCGCCTACCGCAACGGCAGGCCGATCCACCTGCGGGAACTGGGCAACGTGATAGACAGCGTTGAAAACGACAAGCTGGCCAGCTGGTACACCGGCACGCGCGCCATCGTTTTGGCCGTACAGCGCCAGCCGGGCACCAACACCATCGAGGTGGTGGACGCGGTAAAGGCGCTGCTGCCGAAGTTCCGCTCGCAGATGCCCGCATCGGTGAAGCTGGACATCATTTATGACCGGTCCGAATCGATCCGCAGGTCGGTGGCTGACGTGAAATTCACGCTCGGCCTCACCATCGCTCTGGTGGTCATGGTGATCTTCCTGTTCCTCAAGAACATTTCCTCCACCGTCATCCCCAGCCTCGCGCTGCCGATGTCCATCGTCGGCACCTTCACCTTCCTCTACCTCTTCGGCTACAGCATCGACAACTTTTCGCTCATGGCGCTCACGCTCTCGGTCGGGTTTGTGGTGGACGACGCCATCGTCATGCTCGAGAACATCGTCCGCCACATGGAGCAGGGGGAAACGCCGTTCGACGCGGCGGTGAAGGGGTCGCGCGAGATCGGCTTCACCATCCTTTCCATGACGCTGTCTTTGGTGGCGGTGTTCATCCCGGTGTTTTTCATGGGTGGCATACTGGGCCGCCTGCTGCACGAGTTCTCCCTCACCATCGTGGTGGCCATCCTCGTGTCGGGGGTGATCTCGCTTACGCTCACCCCGATGCTCTGCAGCCGGTTCCTGCGCCACGAAGGGGCGGAAAAGCACGGCAGGCTTTACTGGTGGCTGGAGAACGGATTCAACCGGATGCGCGGCGCCTATGAACACAGCCTGAAGTTCGTGCTGCGCCACATGCTGGCGGCGGCGGTCATCTCGGCGCTTATCCTCGTGGCCACCGTCGTCCTGTTCGTGAAGATGCCGGGAGGCTTCCTGCCGAACGAAGATACCGGCCAGCTGTTCGCCTTCACCGAGGCCCGGCAGGGGATCGCGTTCGCCGACATGATGGAGCACCAGCGCCAGTTGGCCGAGATCGTAAAGGCCGATCCGAACGTGGAAGGGTTCATGTCGGCCATCGGCGCGGGCGGGCCGAACTCGGCGGTGAACACGGGCCGCATGTTCATGCGGCTGAAGCCGTTCCCCGAACGGAAGCTGAGCGCCGAGGAAGTGGTGCAGGAACTCCGCCAAAAGCTCTCGAAGGTGCCTGGCATACGGGCGTTCCTGCAGGTTCCGCCCCCCATCCGCATCGGCGGCAACCTCACCAAGAGCCAATACCAGTTCACGCTGCAAGGGCCGGATATGAACGAGCTGTTCGCGTCCTCGGCGAAGCTGGAGGAAAAAATGCGCTCGATCCCCCAGCTGCAGGACGTGGCCACCGATCTCCAGATCGTCAACCCGCAGGTCAATATCGAGATCAAGCGCGATGAAGCCGCGTCGCTCGGCATCACCGCCGCCCAGATAGAGGACGCGCTCTACTCGGCGTACGGTTCGCGGCAGATTTCCACCATCTATGCGCCGGATAACCAGTACCAGGTCATCATGGAACTCCTGCCGGAGCATCAGAACAGCCCGGCGTCCCTTTCCGAGCTTTACGTCCACGCCGCATCGGGCCGCCTCGTGCCGTTGGGCGAAGTGGCCAAGATCACATTGGGGGCCGGGCCGCTCTCCGTCAACCACCTGGGGCAGTTTCCGGCGGTGACGCTTTCATTCAACCTGAAGCCGGGCGTATCCCTCAGCGAGGCGGTCTCGGCGGTCGAGGATGCGGCCCGCACCACGCTCCCGGCGGGCATCAACACCGGTTTCCAGGGATCGGCGCAGGCGTTCCAGTCCTCGTTCAAGGGGATGTGGGTGATCGTATTGATGGCGATATTGGTGATTTATATCGTGCTGGGTATCCTCTACGAAAGCTTCATCCATCCGTTGACCATCCTTTCAGGCCTGCCGTCGGCGGGGCTGGGGGCGGTGATCACCCTCATGCTGTTCCACAAGGAGCTGAACATCTATTCGCTGGTGGGTATCATCATGCTGGTCGGCATCGTGAAGAAGAACGCCATCATGATGATCGACTTCGCGCTGGAAGAGCAGAAGAAGGGAACCGCCACAGCGTTGGAGGCGATCTGCCAGGGGGCCGTCATCCGGTTCCGCCCGATCATGATGACCACCATGGCGGCGCTGATGGGAACGCTGCCGATAGCGTTGGGGATGGGGGCGGGGGCCGAATCGCGCCGCCCGCTCGGCATGGCGGTGGTGGGCGGGCTGCTCTTCTCGCAACTGCTGACGCTGTACATCACGCCGGTGGTGTATGTGTATCTCGAAAAATTCCAGTCGGCTTTCAAGCGGCGCTTCGCGTCGTGAGCACCACCGCTACCCAGCGAATGCCTTTCCCTTGGCCTTGGTGGGACGGACACTCTTGTCCGTCATCGGCCCGGGGGGCCGATCTCTCTTGGCTCGTTGCGCCAACGCGGACAGGAGTGTCCGCGCCACCGAGGAGTAAGCGTGCGGGTCAGGGGGGCGAGAGGGTTTCGGATGTTTCGTCGTATGAGAAGAGGTTGCCGTAGCGCGCCCAGCGGATAAGATTGTCAAACAGCGGCTCGTAATTTTCGAACGGCATGTGCATGACGATGATCTCCTGCACCAGCTCCTTGCTGATGGCCTGTTCGGGGTGTTTGTCGATAAGCTCCTTGATCGTGCGGAAGAGATTCAACTGGAGCATCTGTCCGCGCCAGACGTTTTTGCGGTCTTCGGGCGAGGCCTTGGTGAACTGCTTGCCGACGGCGGTCAGCGTCACCATCCGTTTCGGGGTATCGACCATGTCCAGCATCTCGGCCCCTTTGACGATGGTGATGATCTGGCCGAACTCCCGGCGCGTGTCGACGGATATCTGGAATACGTCCGCTATGCCGCCGCGCGCGTCCAGGTATTCCAGCAGGCCGACGATCTCGCTGGCGGAACAGTTGGGGAGCGGTTCGATAAAATTGGGGGGCATGACCGGCTCCACCGCCACGTCGGGCATTTCGTGTCCGCTGATGATGTCGTGCAGCCGTTCCACCAAGCGCTGGAATTCGGGCGAGCGGTAATCACGCGGACGGGAAAGGGGGTTCTCCATCACGGTGCGGATCCGGCCGGGGTGCGCGCCGAGGACGACGATCCGGTCAGCCATGTAGACCACCTCCTTGATGTCGTGGCTTACCATGAGTATCGACTGGGGGTTGGCGCCGGCCATCTCCCAGATATCCAGAACTTCCGCGCGGAGACTTTCGGCGGTCAGCGCGTCGACTTGGCTGAACGGCTCGTCCATGAAGAGCAGCTCCGGCTTCACGGCGATGGCCCGCGCGATGCCGACCCGCTGCTTCATCCCGCCGGAAAGCTCGCGGGGATAGGCGTCCTCGAAACCGGAGAGGCCGACCATTTTCACCGTTTCGCGCACCCGGTCGCCGATCTCGCCGAACGGATAGCCGGTCGATTTCAGCACGACTTCCACGTTCTCCGTCACCGTCATCCACGGATAGAGGGCGAAGCCCTGAAACACGATGGCGGCGCCCTTGTTAAGCCCCGCCAGTTTTTCGCCGTGGGTGAACACATCGCCGGCGGTCGGCTTGATGAGTCCGGCGAGAATGCGGAGGATGGTGGACTTGCCGCAACCCGAGGGGCCGAGCAGCGCCACCACCTCGCCCGACCGTATTTGCAGGTTGATGTTATCGAGCACCTTGAGCCGGTTCCCCTCCGGCTTGGCGAACTCGTGGCTGATGCCGGCGGCGGCGCAGAGTATCTTGCCGTTATTTCCCACGTTCATATATCCGTCATTTTCCCAGCGAATACCGCTCTTGCGCAAGCCCGGATAATCGGCCCCACAATACCCGGTTCAGCAGCACCACCACCGCGGCCATCACCATGATGCTGGCGGCGAGCGTGTGGAAATCGCCCCGTTCGGCCGATTGGCTTATCAACGCCCCTATCCCGTCCGTGGCCAGGGGCTGTCCGTTATAGCTCACCTTTTCCGCGACGATGCTGGCGTTCCACGCCCCGCCCGCCGCCGTCACCCATCCGGTGACCAGCGCCGGAAAAACGGCGGGCACATACAGCGCGGTGAACTGCCGCCAACCCGAAAGGCGGAAACTCACCGTCGCTTCCTTCAGGTCCGCGGGCACCGCCGCCGCCGCGCCGATCACATTGAACAGGATATACCACTGGCTGCCGAGCAGCATCAGGAGAATGCTCCCCCATCCCAGGGAAAGATGGAGCCATATGAACAGCGCCACCATCACCGGAAAAAGCATCGGCGCGGGGAACGATGCGGCGATCTGAACCACCGGCCGCAGGATCTTAAGGGCCGCGGGGGATCTGCCGATCAGGATTCCCACCGGCAGGGTCCAGAGCGTCGCCGCAAGCAGCACCACGAAGACGCGCAGGAAAGTGAGGAACGTTGAATACCAGACCGCTTTCCACTCCGCCACGCCCAGTTCCGCCACCAGGCCGGCAAGCTGCGCCGCCGCGTAGAGCAACACGCCGATCACCGCCGCGAAAAGGGCCCACCGGAGGCTGCTCAGCAGCCACCGCTCGATCTTGCCGCGCACGGGGGGGGTGAGGGGATGCGCCGGCTGTTTTGTGGGGCGCATCATGAGGTGGTGCAATCCCAGCTCCGCGGCCTTGAGCACCTTCAGCTTCGTCAGCCACTCCAGGAACCACGACGAGTCGGTATCCGTCTCGCCGCCGCTTTCTTCAAGCCGGTAGCGCCGTACCCAGACGGTAAGGGGCCGCCAGAGCAACTGGTCCAGCGCGACAATGATGGCGATCATGGCGAGAAAAGCCCAGGCCATCGCGGGGTAGTTGCCTTTGTCCACCGCCACGCTCATGTACGAGCCAAGCCCCGGCAGCCGGTAATCCCTTTCGCCCAGCATGAAGGCTTCGCTGACCATCAGAAAGAACCAGCCGCCGGCCATGCTCATCATGCTGTTCCACACCAGGCCGCTGGCGGCGGAAGGAAGCTCGACCCAGCGGAGTTTCTGCCACCAGTTGAAGCGGAACACCGCGGCCGCCTCGCGCTGTTCGGGAGGCAGCGAGCGGAGGGAGTGGTAAAAACCGAACGTCATGTTCCACGCCTGTCCGGTGAATATCATGATGATGCTGGCCAATTCGAGGCCGATGTTGGAGCGCGGGAAGAGGGCGATAAGGGCCAGCACCACGCCGGGCATGAAGCCGAGCACCGGTATGCTTTGGAGGACGTCGAGCAGCGGCACAAGTATTGATCCGGCGCGCTCGTCCTTGGCGGCCCAGTAGCCGTACAGAAGGGTGAATATCAGCGAGATGGCATAGGCGGCGAGGCCGCGCGCCAAGGAGAAGAGCGCGTATTTAGGCAGGGCCAGCGGCGAGAGGTCTATTTCGAACGCGGGGCGGAAGTGCGCCGTGATCTGCTCTTCAAAACCGGCAAGGCCGTAAAAAAGGCCGGCAAGGCAGAGGATGAACACCGCATCGGGCCAATACGCCGTCAGCGGCCTCAGCCGGAACCGTCCGGGAACTCCCCACGGCATCCACTCCATGCGATCTGCTCCAGTTTTATTTTCCGCCCTGGCCCGGCGGCGGGCTAAAGCATGTTGGGGTTAATGAGGTGGGATGGCTGCTCGGCCTCCGCCTCCGCGGCGTCTTTTTCGGCTTTATCGATAACCTCAATGAGGCGGGAGATCTCGGCTTCGGCGCCGGGATGGGGTTTGCTGGCGGCATCCCGCTCCTGATGGTAGTTGTGGGCCACCTGTAAAAGGGTGAGAACCGAAAGGCCGAGGTAGTCGGTGGCGCTGGTGGCGGCGGCGATCTCTTTCATCTGCTTGTCGCAGTATTTTGCCAGAGTGCGGGTATATTCTTCGCCAAAGGGGCTTTGGATGCGGTATTCGCGCCCATGCAGCGTGATCGTTACGTCTTTGGGGCCCATTTCAATCCCGATAGAATTTTTCAAGGCGCGCGGCCATTTTTTCGACCTTTTCCTTGATGACCTTCCGCTCCCCCCTCATTTTTTCGACCTGGCGGGTGAGATCCATCACGTTGGCCCCCTCGGCGCTGGACGCGCCGGGCTGGGAGAGGGTTTTAATTTTCGCTTCGGCGCCCAGCAGAAGGCGTTTAAGCCGGGCGTTTTCGCGGCGGCAGACGACGTAATCCTTTGAAAGGCGTTCCACTTTCGCGGACAGCTCTTGCAGTTTGGATTCCGTCATCACATTCTCAATTCCGCGCCGTGCCGTTCGGCCGCCCGTTGCAGGATGGCGGCCATAAGGCCGTCGGCATCCTTGTCGGTGAGGGTCTGTTCCGGGTTCTGGAAAAAAAGCCGGAACGCCAGGCTTTTTTTGCCCGCCGCCACCTGCGGCCCCTGATAGAGGTCGAACAGGCGGCAGTGCCGAATCAGCGCGCGGTCCGTGCCAAGAATGGTTTCCACGATGTTTCCCGCCTCCGTCCGTTCATCGACCAGCAGCGCCAGGTCGCGCTTGATGCCGGGAAACCGCGGCAGCGGCTCCACCGGGGCATATCCCTTGTACCCGGATTGTATCAGAGCATCCGTGGATAATTCAAAGCAAACCATCGGCGCTTCAATATCGAAGCGTTGCAGCGCCAGCGGGTGCATCTGCCCCATCACGCCGATGAGGGCGCCATTGACACGGATCTCCGCCTGGCGGCGGGTGTACAGATACGGGCGGCGGGCCGCATCGGCCGGGCGCGCGAGGGACGGCTCCACGCCGGTGAGGGCCTTGATAACTTTTTGCAAAATGCCTTTGAGGCGGTGGAAGCCGCGCGGGATGCCGGTTCCCAGAATTTCCTCCGTTCCCAGCGTCATAAGCGCGGCGCAGTGGAATTCCTCGCGCACGTCATCGCCCTCGCGGGAAAAGACCGCGCCGTTCTCAAAGAGCGAGAGCGTATCCTCCCCCCGGCGGAGGTTGAAGGCGGCGGCGCCCAGCAGGCCGGGGAGCAGCGCGGTGCGCAGCTCGCACAGGTCGGCGTTGATGCGGTTTTCCATCGGCACCGGCTCTTTGCCCGCAAGGCCGAGGGCGGCGCGCCACGCGGGGTTGATGAACGAGTAGCTGAGGGTTTCGTAAAATCCGGCGGCGGCCAGCAGATCGGCCATGCGGCCGCGGGCGCGGTATGTGCCCCCTTCCGCCGCTTCGTGCTGGGCCAGGCGCGGCGCGGTGGCGGGGATGTTGGCGTAGCCGTGGAGGCGGGCCACCTCTTCGATGAGGTCGGTCTCGATCTTGACATCGTGCCGCCATGACGGGGCGGTGACGGCGAACAGGCCTTCCCCCTCCATTTTGCACTCGAATCCGAGTGAATCGAGATACCCGGCTATCCGCTGGCCGTCGAGCGCGAGGCCGAGGGTATCGTTCACTTTGGCCGCGCGCAGGCGGATGGCGGGAGAGCGCGTTTGTACGGGATATACGTCGACAAAGCCGCCGGGCTTTCCGCCGGCCGATGCGGCGATCATCCGCGCGGCCATCATGCCGGCGAGCGGCACTTCCATCGGGTCGACGCCCCGCTCGAAACGGTATGACGATTCGGTGGAAACGCCCAGCGCCTTGGCCGTTTTGCGCACACGGAGCGGGTCGAAATAGGCCGCTTCGAGGATGATGTCGGTGGTATCCGGTTTTACCTCGCTGTTGAGGCCGCCCATCACGCCGGCCAGCGCCACGCCTCGGTTGGCGTCGGCGATGAGCAGGACGGCGGCGGGGAGTTCGTGCACTTTGCCGTCCAACGTGGTGAATCGTTCCCCCGGATGGGCATTGCGCACCGTGATCCGGTTCCCTTGCAGGTCGCGCCGGTCGAAGGCGTGGAGCGGGTGCCCGGTCTCCAGCATGATGTAGTTGGTGGCGTCCACCACGTTATTGATGGGGCGCACGCCCGCGGCGAAGAGGCGGCGGCGCACTTTGAGCGGCGAGGGGCCGACCGTCACGCCGCGTATCTCGCGGGCGGTGTAGCGCGGACAGCCGTCGTTGTTTTCCACATAGACGCTAAAGCCCTCGATGGAGGTTCCCCATTCCGCCATCGGGTCGGGGAGCCGCAGCTTTCCGCCGGAGATGGCGGCTACTTCGCGGGCGACACCCCACACGCTGAGGCAATCGCCACGGTTGGGGGTGATGTCGACTTCCAGGATCACGTCTTCCAGCTCGAAAAGGCCGGTCAGGGGCGCGCCGAGCGGGCCGCGGTGTTCCAGCACCATGATGCCGCCCGAATCGGCGCTGATGCCCAGCTCGGCTTCCGAACAGATCATGCCGGACGATTCGACGCCGCGGAGTTTCCGTTTTTCGATGGCCATGCCGTTGGGGAGTTTCGCGCCGATGCGCGCCACCGCGACGCGCTGGTCGCGCTCCACGTTCGGCGCGCCGCAGACGATCTGGAGCGTGGCGCCGTTGACATCCACCTCGGTGACGCGGATGCTGTCGGCGTCCGGATGTGGCGAAACGGAGATCACCCGGCCGACGACCACGTTGTTGTACGCGCCGCGCAGGTCCTGCACGACGTTCGTTTCCAGGCCGGCCGAGGTAAGCCCCGCCGCCAGGAGTTCGGGGGAGAGGCCGTGCTCCACCCAGTCGTTGAGCCAGAGGTAACTTAAGCGCATGGCCTAAAACTGCCTTAAGAAGCGCATGTCGTTTTCGTAGAAGAGGCGGATGTCGTCCACGCCGTATTTCAGCATGGCCAAGCGCTCGATCCCCATGCCGAAGGCGAAGCCGCTCCATGTGTCCGGGTCGATATTGCCGGATTTGAGGACGTTGGGATGTATCATCCCCGCGCCCAGCACCTCCAGCCAGCCGGTGTTTTTGCAGACGCGGCACCCCTTGCCGCCGCAGATGATGCAGGAGACGTCGAGTTCGGCCCCCGGCTCGACGAACGGGAAGAACGACGGGCGGAGGCGCACGTTGGTCTTCGGCCCGTAAAGGCGGTGGATGAATGTCTGGAGGGTTCCCTTCAGGTCGCCCATCGTCACCTTTCGGTCGATGGTGAACCCTTCGACCTGGTGGAAGACCGGCGAGTGGGTGACGTCGCTGTCGCAGCGGTAGACCTTGCCCGGCGCGAGGACGGAAAGCGGCGGGCCGTAGCGCTCCATGGCGCGGGGCTGCACGGGGGAGGTGTGGGTGCGGAGCAGGCGTTTGACATCGGGAAGGTGGAAGGTGTCCTGCATGTCGCGGGCCGGGTGGTCCGGCGGGAAGTTGAGCGCCTCGAAGTTGTAATAATCGCTCTCCACCTCCGGCCCTTCCTCTATCTGGAATCCCATGCCGGTGAAAATGCCGGCGATCTCGTCCATCACCGCGGTCAGGGGGTGGCGCGCGCCGAAGGACGGCTCGGCCCCGGGGAGGGTGATATCGAAAAATTCGCCGTCGATATCTTTTTGGATCTTTTCGACTTTGAGTTTGTGGGTTGCGTTATTGATGATGGTTTCGACGGCGGCGCGGACTTCCTGGAGCAGCTTGCCCGCTTCGGGCTTTTGCTCCTTGGGAAGTCCCGCCATCTCGCGGGAGAGGAGCGGGATGATGCCGCTTTTCCCCAGGTATTTCACCCGGAGGGCGTCAAGCTCGCGCTCGTCGCCGGGGAAGGGAATGGACGGAGCCTGCCCTTTGAGTTCGAGCAGGCGGGCGATAAGATCGGCTGCCAAGGTGAACCTTAGGCAGCCTTCTTGACGAGACCTTCCTTGGCCTTTTTCACGACTTTGCTGAACGCCGCCGGTTCGCGCACGGCCATATCAGCCAGTATTTTGCGGTCCATCTCGATCCCGGCGTGTTTAAGGCCGTTGATGAACTGGCTGTAGCTCATGCCCTCGGCGCGCACGGCCGCGTTGATGCGGACGATCCAGAGGGATCGGAAATCGCGCTTGCGTACCTTGCGGTCGCGGTAGGCGTATACGCCGCCGCGGATGACGGTTTGATAGGCGTGTTTGAATACGCCCCTGCGCGATCCGACATATCCTTCGGACGCCTTCAGAATCTTCTTTTTGCGCGCCCGTGAAGCGGGACCGCCTTTTACCCTTGCCATTGTTTTCCTCCTCGCTTCAGAACTGGTACGGCATCATTTTTTTAATACGTTTCAAGTCGCCCAAGCTCTCCACCATCGTGGTTCCGCGGGCCTGCCGCTTGCTCTTGGTGGACTTGTTGGACAGCAGGTGGCGGGTGTTGGCGTTTTTCTTTTTCACCTTCCCGGACCCCGTCACCCTAAACCGCTTGGCGGCTGCTTTCTTGGTTTTAATCTTCGGCACTGGACTCTCCTTCTTTCAATTGGACTGGTTTCTTTACTTCCGCCGTCACGGTTCCGGCCGCCGTTTTCGGCTGCGCCGCCTTGGCCGCCGGTTTGCCCCTGTTGGGCTTGGGCTCCAGCATGATGCTCATCGTGCGCCCTTCCATCTTCGGCTGTTGCGTCACGAGCGCAAACTCTTCCGTATCTTTCACATACCGGTCCAGCATCGCCCTGCCGAGATCGGCATGGTCTATCTGGCGCCCCTTGAAAAAAACGGTCACTTTCGCCTTGTTCCCTTCGCCCAGGAAGCGCGCGATATGAACCAGCTTGAACTGGTAATCGTGCTCGCTCGTCCGGGGGGTCAATTTCACTTCCTTGACCTTTATTATTTTCTGGTGCCGCTTGGCTTCGTGCGCTTTCTTGTTTTTGCGGTACTTGAACTTTCCGTAGTCCATGTACTTGCAGACCGGCGGTTTGGCCTGCGGCGACACCTCCACGAGGTCAAGCCCCCGCGAGTTCGCCTGCGCCATCGCCTCCGCGGTGCGCATGACGCCAAGATTTTCGCCTTTTTCGTCGATTACCGTTATTTCCGGCAAGCGGATCTGATTGTTAACCCGTAACCCGTCTTTATCAACGGCGCGAAATGTTTTTGGCGCGGTAAATGGTTTGGGCCCTGTACCTTCAGATCCAATCGGCAATGGCATCCTCCTCAAAAAAAATTAATGGTAGGAACGGGCGGTCTCGAACCGCCGGCCCCTTGCGTGTCAAGCAAGTGCTCTACCCCTGAGCTACGCTCCTATTCCAACTATGTCGCAATTATACAGGCTCTTCTCCGGGCCGCGCAACAAGGCCCGCTTCCCGGATGAAGCGCGTATTATACCGGCTTCAAGTATTTTAGCAAGCGCGTATTTGACGGGACGATTTTGTCTGTCACCGCCAGCTTCGTTAAGGGGGCAGCACCACTCCTGAAATAATATGAAAACTTTCCCACTCTCCCGGTGGGTACCCAATTCATTGGGTACATCATGCCGCGAGGCATGATTCCCTCTTGGCGCTTGCGCGCCAATTAAGAGAGCTTTGAAAATATTTCTGGATCCCGGGTCAAGCCCGGGATGACAACTCATCGGCCCATACGGGTTTCCGGGCGGCGGCGAGATATACCGGTCATTCCCAGCGGAGGTCGCTGAACTTCTCCACCACCGGGGCGGGGGGGAGCGATCTCAAAAATGTTTTGCCGTACCCTTTGCCGCGCAGACGGCTGTCGGCGATCATCATGATGCCGCGGTCGGTGCGGTGGCGGATGAGGCGGCCGATCCCCTGCCGCAGCGCCAGCACCGCTTCGGGAAGCTGGTAATCGGTGAACGGCTTGCCGCCATCTTTTTTTATCCGGTCGATGCGGGCGGCCAGCACCGGGTCGCCGGGGGACGAGAACGGCAGCTTGTCTATGATGACGCAGGAGAGCGATTCCCCTTTCACGTCCACCCCCTGCCAGAAACTGCTGGTGGCGAGCAGCACGCTTTCCACCTCGGAGCGGAAGCGCTCCAGGAGAGCGGTGCGGGAAGCTTCCCCCTGCATTAGCAGCGTGTATGGCAGGCGGCCGGTGAGCCGTTTGCGGACCTCATACATGCCGCGGAACGAGGTGAAGAGAAACAGTGTACGCCCTTTCACCAGCGTGATGAGCTTCACCGCCTCTTCGGTCAGCGCATCGGTGAACTGCGGCGACGCGGGATCGGGCAGGCGGGGGAGGTATATCTGGGCCTGCGCGGAGAAATCGAACGGGCTGGGGAGCGCCATCGTTTCGGCTTCATCAAGGCCGAGGCTTTTTTTGAAGTACGAAAAATCCCCCGCCGCCGCCAGCGTGGCGGAGGTGAAGATGGTGGTCGCTCCCGCGTAAAGATTCTGGCGCAGCAAGGGGGCTACGTCGATACTGGAGGCGTTGAGATAAACCCCTCCGCCGCGCGTTTCGCCCCAGAAGATATGCTCGGCGCTTTCGGCCTTGAGGATCGCCCGCAGGTCCGCCGCGATGTTGAAGTGGCGGTGCGCCACCGCGCGGGTGGAATCCGGGAGCGGATCGAGCTTGCCGATCTTATCCTCCAGATACGCCAGCGATCCCAGTAGCGCTTCCGCCGCCTCCGCGTCCGGCGGTATCTCTCTCAGGCTGAAGCGCCGTTCCTCCTTTTCCTGCCGCCGGAAGCGGGAGAAGAAATTTTTCGCGCGGGTGTCGAGGTTGTCGAGGTCGCGGATCAGCTCCGGCCGGTTGGGGGGCCGGGCTTCATCCAGTTCGCGCAGGGTGTCGCGCACCAGCTCTTCCAGCCGGTGGTTGCTGACAGTGAATCCGAAATACTGCGCCGCGATCTCCTCCACCTCATGCGCCTCGTCGAAGACCACCGCCTGATAATCGGGCAGCACGTTACCCGCCCCTTTGCCGCGCAACGCCAGGTCGGCGAAAAAGAGGTGATGGTTCACCACCACCAGTTGGGCTTTCTCGGCCTCTTTGCGCAGCGCGCCGACGAAGCAGTCGGTGCCGCGCGGGCATTTTTGGGCGATGCAGAAATCGGCATGCCCGCAGACTTGCGCCCAAAGCGGGTGGTCTTCGGGCACGGCGGCCAGCTCGGCCTTGTCGCCGGTTTTGGTGACCTGCGTCCACTCGAGGATGTCGTTAAGCTTTTTCGCGTCCCCTTTGCGTTCCAGCAGCGGCAACTGCGCGAACCGTTTCAGGCGGAGCGGGCAGAGGTAGTTGCTGCGCCCCTTCATCATCACGGCGGTGAAATCGCGCCCGATGTATTGGCGCAGGAAGGGGATGTCTTTGAAAAAAATCTGTTCCTGCAGGTTCTTGACGCCGGTGCTGACCACCACCTGCAGGCCGGAGAGGATGGCCGGTACGAGATACGCCAGCGTTTTGCCGGTGCCGGTGCCGGCTTCCACCACCAACTGGCCGCCGTGGCCGAGGGTTTTCGCCACGGCGTGCGCCATGGCGAGCTGTTCGGGGCGGTGTTCGTAATCGGAAAGGTGCCGCGCCAGCAATCCCCCGTTAGGGGAAAAAACTTCGTCGATGGCGGGCACCGTACTCCCGCGTCCCCTTAGATCGTGCGGCCGACCGCCAGGGCGATCGGGCGTAGCTCTTCCATCAGCCGGTGGAACTTTTTCGGTTTCAGCGATTGCGCGCCGTCGGAGTAGGCCGCTTCGGGCCGGTTGTGCACCTCGATCATGAGGCCGTCGGCGCCGCAGGCGACGGAGGCCTTTGACATGGAGGCGACATACTGCCAGTAGCCGGTGCCGTGCGACGGGTCGATGATGACCGGCAGGTGGGTAAGCTCTTTCAGCACCGGCACCGCCGAGAGGTCGAGCGTGTTGCGGGTGGCGGTTTCAAAGGTGCGTATGCCGCGCTCGCATAGGATCACGTCGCGGTTCCCTTCGGAGAGGATGTATTCGGCGCTCATCAGCCACTCCTGGATGGTGTTGGCGAGGCCGCGCTTGAGCAGCACCGGTTTGCGGGTCTGCCCGACCAGTTTGAGCAGCGAGAAGTTCTGCATGTTGCGCGCGCCGATCTGCAGGATGTCGGAGTACTTATAGATAAGGTCGAGGTCGCGGGGGTTCATCACCTCGGTGACGATGGGGAGTCCGGTTTCCTTTTTGGCCTTCTGGAGGAGCTTCAGCCCTTCTTCTTCCATGCCTTGGAAGGAGTAGGGGGAGGTGCGGGGTTTGAAGGCCCCGCCGCGGAGTATCTGGGCGCCGGCGGCCTTTACATCTTTGGCGATGCCGATGATCTGCTCTTCGCCTTCCACCGAGCAGGGGCCGGCCATCACCACCATGTGTTTGCCGCCGATCTTCACCCCTTCCACGTCGATGATGGAGTCTTCTTTTTTCACTTCGCGCGAGCAGAGCTTGAACGGCTTCAGGATCGGCACCACGCTTTCAACGTAGGCGAGCGATTCCATCGATTCAAGGCGCGACTTGTCGCGCCCGTCGCCGACGGCGGCGATGACGGTTTTCATTTCCCCCGCCAGCTTGTGGGGGGTGTATCCGGTTTCGCGGATCAACCGCTCGACTTCTTCTATGGCCTCTTGCGGTGCGCCCGCTTTCATCACGATAATCATTTGTGTCAGCTCCCTTTATTAATCCGGTCAACAATATATGATACGGGCATTTGGGTCAAATGCCAAACCGCGCGCAAAGGTTCCCGCAGGCCAGGTAGGTACATGCTCTGAACGTCTACATCGGCCCGAAGGGCCGATAGGGTTGGCGCTGGCGCGCCAATGTACACATGATGGCCTACAGGCCAAATCCGGCGCGGATGGCAAAATTCATTCCGCGCCTCCCGAATTGTGTACCGGCCGAAAGAGAGGGCTGTCAAATTCCGATACGGTTTGATTATTTGGGAAAAATCGGCTAGTGTTACACGTTCTCATTGAAGAACAGGCCTAAGGCGTTTTCCGGGCAATCCCGCTTGAAGAAACCCTTACCCGATTACAGGTTGTCTGAAGGTATTAAATCAGTTGAATAATAGATTGCCCACAATTAAAAAAGTAGCCCTTGTCGAATCCAAGGCGATAAAAACCCACATCTTCAGCCGGAAGTGGTCGCCGCGGCTGGGCCTGCCGATCCTGAGCGCCGTGCTGAAAAAGCACGGCTATGAAGTGGAGCTTTTCTACCAACAGTTGAAGCCGCTGGATTACGGCTATTTGATGACCTTCGACATCGTGGGCGTTTCCGCCCTTACCTCCACGGTTCAGGATGCGTACCGGATCGGCGATGCGCTGCAGGCGAGAGGAAAGGCCGTGATCATGGGAGGCCCCCATGTAAGCGCGCAGACGGATGAGGCGCTTGCCCACTGCGATTACGTGGTGCGGGGCGAGGGGGAAAACACCCTGCTGGCGCTGCTGGCCGCGATCAACGAAGGCCAGCCGTTGAGCGGCGTGCCGGGCATCTCCTACCGGGAAAACGGCGAGGTCGTTCAAAACCCCTCGTCCATCACCAAAGTGGATATGACCAGCCTGCCGTCGAGCGATTTCTCGGCGTGCAAAATGCTGTCCGACCCGAAGAGCCATCCGGGCGGGATCATGTTTTCGCGCGGCTGTCCGTTCGATTGCAGCTTTTGCAGCGTGACCACTACGTATGGGAAAAAGTACCGCCATAAAACCACCGAACAGATCATCGAGGAGTTGAGGCCGTTCACCGGCCGCCCCGTCTGCTTTATCGACGACAATTTCGCCGCCGTGCCGAAAAAGACCAAAGAGCTTCTGCGCGCGATGATAAAAGAGAAGGTGATCCCCTCGCGCTACTCGTGCCAAATACGGGCGAGCGCGTCGGCTGATGAAGAGCTGTTCGACCTGATGCGGCAAACCGGCTGCCATCTGGCCGGGGTGGGACTGGAATCGGTAAGCCCGGAAACCCTGAAGGCGTACCACAAGGGGCAGACGTGCGATCAGATCGTCGCCAGCATCAAGGTTTTTCAGAAATACAACATCGGCCTGCACGGCATGTTTGTGCTGGGGGCGGATAACGACACGGCGGATACGATACACGAAACGGTTTCGTTCGCGCTGGAGCACGGCATCGATACCATCCAGATATGCGCGCTGACGCCGCTGCCGGGGACCGCCGTACACGGCCAGATGGTCGCCGAGGGAAGGGTGCTGCACAAGAACTGGGATCTGTACGACGGCCTCCACGTCAACGTGCGCCCCGTGAAAATGACGAGTTACGAATTGCAGACCGGCATCATACGCGAGATGAAGCGCTTCTACTCTTTGGGCAACGCCTTCAAGATCGATGTCAGGAAGTTGTGGCGTTTCAGGAACCGGCTGATCGGCTGGTATCTGGTGCGGCGGTGGGAGAAGGAAAACACCGGGTATTGCGAATACCTTGCGGCGCAGGACCGCGCGCCGGCGATGGCGGCCAATGCTGATGCGGAAACCGCGCTGATAAGCACTGCCGAATAGCCCGGTCCGCCCCGCATTTCAAGTCCCATTTCAACTCCTGCCGATTTCCTCCGTCCACGGCCGTGGAGTATAATCTTTGCAGTGCAGAGGGCTTTGTCAAAGCGATCACACCGAATTAAATTACAGGGAGACAGCAATGGCTAAAATTACGCTCAAGGGAAATCCGATCAACACCGCCGGAAACCTTCCCTCGGTGGGGGCCGCCGCGCCCGCCTTTAAACTGGTGAAGACCGATCTGTCCGAAGCCACGCTTGCCAGCTACGCGGGCAAAAAGAAGGTGCTCAACATTTTCCCCAGCCTCGACACGCCGGTCTGCGCCACCTCGGTGCGCCGGTTCAACCAGGATGCGGTCAAGGCGCCGAATACGGTGGTGCTGAATATTTCCGCCGACCTGCCGTTCGCGCACAAGCGGTTTTGCGCCGCCGAGGGGATCAACAACGTCGAGAACCTCTCCACCTTCCGCGGCAGTTTCGCCGACGACTACAAGGTGAAGATTACTGACGGGGCGCTGGCGGGGCTTTGTTCGCGCGCGGTGATCGTGCTGGACGAGCACGACAAGGTGAAATACACCGAGCAGGTGCCGGAGATCGCGCAGGAACCGAACTACGAGGCGGCGCTGAAGGCGCTTTAAGGCTGGGCGGATTTATTTCGAATCCTCCCCTTTTTAAGGGGAGGCGCGGGAGGGGTTAAAAAACCTTCCCTTTGAGGCTCTGCCGCCGGGTCAGGCGGCAGAGCCGGTGGCGCGGCTGTGCCGCACCGATTTCCAGAAGAAGAAGCCGATGATGCCGAACGTGCAGAGCGGCGATACCCAATGCGGGATGTGGACGCCGAACGCATCGGCCAGCATGATGACGCCGAGCACGAGGATGGAGTACATCGCCCCGTTTTTCAGATAGGCGTACTGTTTGATCTTATCGGCGCCGCGGATGGTCATCTCGCGCACCACAAACGCCCCCAGCCCGTTGCCGATGATGATGAGCGGCACCGACAGGGTGAAGGCGAACGCCCCCAGCACGCCGTCGATGCTGAACGTGGCGTCTATCACTTCAAGATAGAAGAGCTTGCTGATGTCCGACATGTTGCCGCTTATCATCTTCTTTTCGCTCTCTTCGGCATGTTCCTTGAATCCGTGCGTGATGAAAAAGGCGCTGGAGCCGATCACCGTGCCGAGCGCCATGTAGGGGTTCACCTTCACGCACAACCAGACGATGATGACCAGCAGCACCGAGACCACCGCGTAAAACCAGACCCCTTGATCCATGAAAAACCGCTCGCCGGGCAGTCCCACGTTCTTGTCTTCCAAAAAGAGCCAATGGAAAAAGAGGAAGACAAGGAACGTGCCGCCGCCGGAAAGAAGCACCGGCGCGGCGTCATCCACCGCCTTCATTATCGACGGGTCGTTGCTGAATGTGGCGGTGAGCGCCTGCACCGGCCCCAACCCCGGCGTGGCGAGCCAGACGATGAGCCACGGCAGAACGCCGCGAACGAGGAATACCCCGAAAAAAAGCCCCCACGTGAGGAACCACCGCCGCCCTTTTTGCCCCATGGTGCCCAGCACCTCGGCGTTGATGACCGCGTTGTCTATGCTGCTGATGGTTTCAAAGGCGCACAAGCCGGCCACCGTGAGGGCCATGCCGAAGATGTCCATATAACTCCTTATAAAATCAGTTCAAATCATACTAATACCGGGGCGGGTTGAAAAGCCAAAACCTTTGTCCGTCTAATTATTGTTCAATGGCACAGTATTGGTTTTTGCGGGGTGAAGAGGGGGCCGGTTTGGCCCGGAATCGGGTTAGAATGACCCCCTTATATGGAAAGATCGGAAAAAGGGACCCTGAAGGGGGACCTTCTGCTGGTGGCCCGGATCGAGCAGGGGGATGCCGACGCGTGGGAATCGTTTGTGAACGAGTACACCGGCTGGGCGCTGTATCGCGCGCAGCGGTGGTGCCGCGAGCATTGCCCCAACCGCCGCGCGGGAGCGGCGTGCGCGCTGATGACCGTGGCGCGGAGGATGGAGGGGATCGGCGGCCCCCATCCCGGCGGGGACGAATGCGGCGACGGGATGGACAGCTACATCTGGATATTGGAGCAGCTGCGGAAAAAAATCCGGCGCTACGCGGGAAAGAACAATTGCCGCCTTTCCACATACATCTGGACGGTGCTGAATTCGCGGGAGCTGTACGTGGATTGGCTTAGGTGGAAATATGGCCGCGTTTTTTAGCCACACCGCCTACCAGCGGCTGCCGGTCGCCGTCCGCAAGATGGCCAAGGAAGCGCAGACGGTCTGCATCTATCTCCGCCTGCGCAAGAGCGAGGAGACCATCCGCGAGGAGATGGCCCTGCCGCCGGACGAGGTGGCCCGCCTTATCGCCGAGGTGAAGCGGACGCTGATCGTCAACGGCAACTACGACATTATCGCCGATCCTTCGTTCGTGCCGCTGGACGAGGCGGACGGCGCGGCGGCGGACGGCGCCGGGATGGAAGAGCGTGTGATGGCGCGTAATTTTTTGCGCGCGTTGCACGATGCGCTGGAAAGCCTGACGCGGGATGAACGGCGGTTGCTGCACCTCTTTTTCGAGCGGGGCATGACTGCGGCGGAGATCGCCGGATTTTTAAAGGGAACCGGCGTCCGGCTGGAATGCGGCGATGCGGCGGGCACCGGCCCGGCGGACGTATTCGCCATGATC
>JAHFEJ010000008.1:27312-59153 GCA_023248535.1 Nitrospinales bacterium
GCGGTGAAGAAGCTGCTTGACGCCGTGGCGGAGACCACCCCCATCGGACGCGGGACGCTGACGGTGAAGGGGCTGAAGGAAGTGCTGTATCAGACGGGAGTGGAAGGATGAACCACTGGGAATCCGGACGGTTTTGGGGACGGCTGCGGCGCGAAAATCCGCCCGCCGGGCATCTGAACGAATGCCCCGTCTGCGCCGGCCGGTTGATCGAATTGAAGGAGCTGGAATTGCGGCTGGCGGGGCTTCGCCCCCTCGGTGCGCCGCGCTGCGATGATCCCGTCTCCACGGAGGACCTCGCCGATTTTTTCGAGTTCCGGCATGGCGACCGGCAACGGATCAAGGCGCACTTGCAGCGGTGCGACCGCTGTTTTGAAGACGCGGCGTACTACTACAGCGAATCAAACCGGATGAAAGCGGCCGCCGAAGAGCCGGTGCCGGAGGTTTTACGGAGCGCGGCGCTGGCCATCATTCCGAAAAAAAGCTGGATGCAGCGCTGGATCATCGTGCCGCTGCCGGCCTATGCGGCGGCGGCGGTTTTTTGGCTGGTGTTTTTGCTCACCGCCCCCACGCCGCAGGTGACGCTCATACGGGAATCGCCGTTCTATGGCATTTATGAAAAGGAATCCAACGCCCTGCCGTACTTCTATTTCAATGGCGATGGGCACCGGGTGGGTACCGAGGTTTCCGGCATGCGGATCACCCCCACGCGGGGCCAGGCGCTATTCCGCTGGAACGGGGTGGCGGGGGCCGACGAGTATTACTTCGTGTTGCAGGAGATACGCGACGGCGCGCCGCGCCGGATCGACGAGAAATTTTTGAAGGAGACCAGCGTCTGGATCGACAGTGCCGACCTCCGCCCCGGCTCGACCTACCGGTGGATCGTGGCGGGCCGCCTGCCTGAGAGCCGGTATTTTCAGGGGACGATGGAGTTTTACCTCCCGCAGTGATTTTCACGGGGTAGGTACCCAATTCATTGGGTACATCGGACCGCAGGGCCGAGAGATTTGGCACTCCGCGCCAATGTACCCATTAAAATGGGTACCCACCAGGAAAACCCACCAATAACAAAAGCGGGCTATTTCAACTCGGCCAGTTTTTTTTCAAGGAATTCGCGCGAGCGGGCAAGGCCCTTGGCGTACGCCTCCGGCGAGAACGATTTGGCGTAAAACCCCATGATCTTTTTGTAATCGTAAACCGGGATGTCCTTGAACAGTATCCACGTATCGTCCGGAAAAAGCTCTTTCAGGGCCGCCGCCGTTTCGTGCCGCCAGCGGTCGAATTCCCGGCTGCTGGGGGAAAGCGCTTTCAGCCCATCGATGCGGGCCAACGATGCCTCGATAACTTCGCGGGGGGATTTTGCGTTCATTTGATTTGAAACCCGCGGGGCGTTGAATCCCGCGGGCATGGTTCACATCACGAAACGATGGCGTCCACTTCGATCTCCACCAGCATGGCGGGATCGATGAGCGCCTTTACCACAACCATTGTGGAGGCGGGGCGGATCACCGAAAAGACCTCGCCGTGCGCTTTGGCGGCCAATTCCCAGTCCTCGGCGTTCTTCAGGTAGATGCGGGTGCGCACCACGTCCTTGAACGAGGCTCCCGCCTCCTTGAGCGCCCCTTCGATGATCTGGAGCGCGCGCACCGATTGCTGGTATGTGTCACCCTCCAGCTTGCCATTAGCTGAAACGCCGGTGGTGCCGGAGACGCTGATGTGATTCCCCACGCGCACCGCGCGGGAATATCCGATGATCGGTTCCCATTTCGAGCCGGCCGAGATGTTTTTTCGTTCCATCGTCTACATCCTGCTGAAGCGGGTTTTGGCGGCCTTGCACTTGGGGCACGTCCAGGCTTCGGGAAGCTTTTCGAACTCGGTCCCCTTTTTTATCAGCCGCGAGATGTCCCCTTTGACGGGGTTGTATACATAGTCACATGTGTTGCATTTCCACTTCGCCATATTCCCTCCCTTGGATTAGCTGTCCGTTCCTGCCATTAACATACTATTTTTACCGCTTCGCCGCACGATAGGCAATGTCCCTTTTTCACGCCGGTCACCGATACGGTATAGCCCAACCGTTCAATGAGCAGGTGGCCGCAGAAGGGGCAGAGGCTGTGGCTGAACTCCTCCACATGGGCGTTGCCGATGAAAACATACTTCAGGTGGTTTTTGGCTATCCGCGCGGCGCGGATCAGCGTATCCACCGGAGTGGCGGGAATGTCCAGCTTATACATCGGGTAGTAGCGGGAAAAGTGCAGAGGTATGAAGGGATCGGCCGAGGCGATGAAACGGGCCAGCTTTTCAAAGTCGGCGTCGGTGTCGTTGAGGGTGGGTATGACGAGGTTGGTGATTTCGATGTGGGCCTTGCCGGCGGTTGCCGCCACGTTGCGCAGGACGGGGGGGAGCCACCCCTTGCACATTTTCCGGTAGAAGGCCTCGTCCATCGACTTGATGTCGATGTTGAGGGCGTCGATCAGCGGCAACAGCCCGTCGTACGGCTCCGGCTCCAGGTGGCCGTTGCTCACCAGCACATTCACCATCCCCGCCTCTTTCACGGCGCGGCAGGCATCCAGAAGGTATTCGTACCACATCAGCGGTTCGCTGTAGGTGTAGGCCACCCCCACGCTGCCGCTCGCCCGCGCGTCGCGCACCAGTTCCTCCGGACTGAGGTAGCGGGTGAGGGCGGATTGCTGGCTGATCTGGAAATTCTGGCAGAAGCGGCAGCAGAAGTTGCAGGCGTTCGGCCCGATGCTCAGTATCCGGGTGCCGGGATGGAAGTGATAGAGCGGTTTTTTTTCCATCGGGTCAAGATTGAGCGAAGTGGTGAGGCCGTAGGCGTTGGCGATCAGTTCGCCCCCCTCGTTTGTTTTTGCCATGCAGATACCGGTTTTGCCCGGCTTCACGATGCAGTGGTGGGGGCAAAGGTGGCACGCCGCCGAACCGTCGGGCCGTTTTTCCCAGTAACGGGCGGTTACGCGCGGCGCGGCGGCATTCATCGGTAGCGCTCCACGGTGAAGCGTTGCAGGGTTATTTCCTCATCCTGCCCGATGCCCCCTTTGCGGCGGCAGATGGCGATCTGCTCCTCCACCGTATTCACGCCTTCGATATCCGGGAGCAGCAGCCCCCGCCGGTTCCCGGCGCTTACGATAACTCCATAGCGTTTGGGATCCAGCGATTCCGGGCCGTCAATCGGCTGTGGCGGGGAGAGAACATCGACGCTGATGTCGAGGGCATCCAATTCATCGGGGGATACCGGCGGGAAGCGCGGATCGCGCGTTGATGCGGCAATGGCGTTGCCGATGATCTCGAGGGCGAGGTTTTCGCGCACCGGCTCGATGGTGCCGATGCAGCCGCGCAGATCGCCCGCTTTTTTCAGCGAGACGAAGGCGCCGGCCGATACCGCCAGATTTTCCGGCAGGGGATCGGGCGGCGCGGGCACATGCCCGGTGCGGACGTATTCGCCGATGGTTTGTTTGGCCAGCGCGGCGTATGGGTGCATGGTCACCTCCGGGTGTGCCGCCGGAAAGTTGGAAGACCGGCGGCGGCACCGTTCTTTATTTCAGGATAGCACAGGGTTGCCAAAGCCGCATCTGGAGAGGGGTTGATCGAGCCGGGGCCAGGTTTTTACCGCGAAGCGGGAGCTATCTTTTCCAGCCTGGTCATAAACTCGTCCGCGTCGATGAAGCCGGTAAAGCGGTCCTTTTCCATCCCGTCCGGGCCGATGAGTATGACGGTGGGCACCCCCAGCACGTTGTAATCTTTTTTTGCGGCGATCTCGTCCGGTTCCACGGTGGTCAGGTCCACGGCGAACGCGTCGAACGAGCCGCCCTTCGCGCGCACCCGTTCGCCGGTGAAGGTGAAGCTTTTCAGTTCGCGGCAGGGGACGCACCAATCGGCGGTGAAATCGATCAACACCGGGCGGCCAGCGGCTTTTGCGCCCGCCACCGCTTCTTTACTGTAGGGCTTGAACGCCAGCCCCTCTTTCGCCGGGTGAAGCGGAGCGAGATAGAAGCCCGCCGCGATAAGGCCCAGCCCGATGCCGAAGCGGAAGAACGGGAAAACCGTGCCGCCCGTCCCTTTGCCTTCCCAGAGAAGATATACGCCTCCCGCCGCCGCCAAGCCCGCGGCCGCCCACCAGTAAAGGGCATCGTTGGGGATGAGCGGCCGGGCGAAGTAGAGCGCCATGCCAAGCAGCACCACCCCGAACATTTTGCGCACCCAGACCATCCAAACGCCGCTGCGGGGGAGCTTTTGCAGCGAGCCGCTGAAGATGGCGAGGAAGACGAACGGCGTGCCGAGGCCGAGCGCCAGCGTGAAGAACAGGGTGAAGCCGAGCAGCGGGCTTTGCCGCTCACTGACGAACGTAAGCAGGCCGATGACGAACGGCCCCACGCACGGCGCGGCCATAATGCCGACCGTAAGCCCCATCACGAAGGTGCCGAAGTACCCCGCGTAGGATTTTGTTCCCAGCTGCATCAGTGCGGCGGGGATCACGATCTCGAACGCGCCGAACATCGAAGCGGCAAGCGCCAGCATCACCGCCACCAGCAGCAATACCACGATGGGGTTTTGCATCATCTGGCCGAAGAGCGAGCCGGTGAGCGCCGCCGCCACCCCCAGCGCGGAGTACATCAGCGCCATGCCCAGCAGGTATACCAGCGCGTGCGCCACGGTGACGCCCCGCGAACGGCCGGTGGCCGCGCCGAAAAACCCGATGGTGACGGGGATGAGCGGGTAGACGCAGGGGGTGAGGGTAAGCCCCAGCCCGCTTAAAAACACCAGCAACAGGGCCATCGGCCCCAGTCCGCCTTTCAGCGCGTCAAGCGACGGCGATGCGGATGCTCCCGCCGCCGCGTGCGCCGCATGGCGGGAAAAGAGTTCCGCTTCCAGCGGCTGGCCATCCGCCCCCAGCGCAAGCGGGACGGTGATGTCGGTTTCTATCGGGATCATACAGGCGAAATCGGTGCAGGCCTGGTATTGCAGGTGCGCGGTGATGGAAAGCGGCTCCTTGGCCCCCTCGGTGAAACTGACGGAGGCGGCTACGTAGACCGTTCCTTCATATACGCTGAGCGGCTCCTTGGCGAACTTGAATGTTTTCATGATGGGATCGGGGAAGGTGACGCGTCCCACCGTCACTGCCGGATCGCTGGCCGAAAAAGTGACCGTGGTGGGGATGAGCGCCGGTTCCAGGGGTTTTGCGCTGTTGATGTGGAACCCTTTGCCGATGGTCAGCTCCAGCAACACGGGATAGCTGTTGCCCGCGGCGAATTTTGTTTGCGGCAGGATCAGGTGCGCGGCGACGGGGGCCGCGGCCGCCTTGGGGGAGGCGCTCGGCGCGCCAAAGGCGGAAAAGGGATCGGCGGCCCATGCGGGAGCAGCCAGCGCAAGCGAGATGAGCGAAGCTGTCAGAAGCGCAAGATACCTTTTCATGTTGTTACTCCGTGCCGGCCCCAAGCAACCCGGCCAGCGCCTCTTCGAGGGCGGCCAGCGGGATGGGCCGCTGCGTGCTGTTCTTCAGGTCTTTCAGGACGGCGATGCCGGTGGCGAGTTCCTCTTCGCCGACGATCAGCGCGAAGCGCGCCCCCGATTTGTCCGCCTTGCCCATCTGGTTCTTGAGGCTGGCCGGCTTGAATGCCTTTTCGACCGCGATCCCTTTTTGGCGCAGGCGGCCCGCGATGCCGAACGCCGCGTCCGCCGCCGCTTCCATATAAACGATGAAGATATCGGGATGCCCCGGCGGAAAATCGAGCGGCACGCCGATGGATTCCAGCAGCCGCTCCACCCCCAGCGCGAAGCCGATGGCCGGCACGGCGGGGCCGCCGCTGTTCTTTATCAAGTCGTCGTAACGTCCGCCGCCAGCGATGGAATTTTGCGAGCCTAAACCTTCGGCGGTCACTTCAAACACCGTGCGGTTGTAGTAATCCAGCCCGCGCACCATGCGGGGATTCAGTTCGTAGGGAATTGCCAATGCGTCCAGCCCCTTTTTCACGCCGGCAAGATGCGCCGCGCAACCGGGGCAGTAATGTTTGTCTATGGTGGGGGCTTCGGCCATCACCTGCTGGCACCCGTGCGCCTTGCAGTCGAACACGCGCAGCGGGTTGCGCTCGTAGCGCCCCTGGCAGGTTTCGCAGAGCCGCTCCTTGCGGGCGGTCAAAAAATCGACCAGCGCGGCGCGGAACGGCGGGCGGCAGACATCGCACCCCAGGCTGTTGAGGTAGAGGCGCGGCCCCTTGATGTTGATGCTCTTGATGAAGAGCCACAAAAGGTGGATCGCCTCGGCGTCCGCTTCCGGCTCGGTCGCCCCGAAGAGTTCCGCGCCGATCTGGTAGAACTGGCGGAACCGCCCGGCCTGCGGCCGCTCGCGGCGGAACATCGGCCCGAAGTAGTAGAGCTTGGTGATGGCTCCCGGCGGATGGAACATCGAGTGCTCGATGAAGGCGCGTACGCAGCTTGCCGTCCCCTCGGGGCGGAGCGTAAGGCTTTCGCCGCCGCGGTCCTCGAAGGTATACATCTCCTTTTGGACGATGTCGGTTTCTTCCCCCACCCCTTTGACGAAGACCTCGGTCTTTTCAAATATCGGCAGGACAATTTCCTTAAAGCCGAAGCGGGCGAATTGGACGCGGGCGCGGCGTTCCACCTCGCGCCAAAGGCCGGCATCGGCGGGGAGGATGTCTTTGACCCCCTTCACCGCCTTGATCTGTTTTTCCGCCATAGAGGGGCATATTACACCAGTTTCGGCCCCGTATCCGGCGGATATTGGCGGGAATTATGCGCCCGCCCCCCCACCGTGGTATAATCTGCCCGTATGCTTGAAGATCAGTCAGCGGCCCGACGCGATCTGCCCCTGCGGAGCAAGCTTCGCCGCGGGATATTCATCCTTCCTTCGTTTATCACCACACTCAGCTTTTTCTGCGGGTTTTACGCGCTGATCGCCTCGTTCAACGGCGACTATTACCACGCCGCCATCGCCATCATTCTCGCGGGCCTGTTCGATTTCCTCGACGGCAAGGTGGCCCGCCTCACCAACACCGCCACCAACTTCGGCATGGAATACGATTCGCTTTCCGATCTCATGTCGTTCGGCATCGCGCCCGGCTTTTTGGTCTACTCGTGGGCGTTGCAGCCCTATGGCCGCCTGGGGTGGATGGCGGCGTTCCTGTACGTCATTTGCGGCGCGCTGCGGTTGGCGCGGTTCAACACGCTGGCGCATTCCGGGCTGGGGCAGGGGCGGTTCGTGGGATTGCCGATACCGGGAGCCGCGATGGTGGTCGCCTCGATGGTCATCATGACGAAAGATTTCTTTTTGCTGGAGAAGCTGCCGCCTATGGTGCTGGTGGCCACGGTATACGCGCTGGCGTTCCTGATGGTGAGCAACATCCGTTATTTCAGCGCCAAGCAGCTTGATTTCAGCCGCCGCCGCCCTTTCAGCATCCTCGTATTCATGGTGTTGGCCATCTACATCCTGGCGGTGATGCCGGAGTTGATGCTGTTTATCGTGACGGTCGGTTACGCCGTGTCGGGTCCCATCGAGTGGGCCGTTTCCAAACTTCTCCACCGCGATATTACAGCCCCCGAAACGCCACGCCCCCAGCATAAATAACACCGCTTTACCCACGGTAAAGCGGGCGCCACACGCCACAAGGGGGAAATAACCCGGTGCTTGAACAGTTGCGCACTTTCTGGCCCGCCGAATTGCATGGCAGGCTGTTCCTCGTCGGCGGCGCAGTACGCGACCATCTGCTGAATGCCCCGCGCAACGACGCCGATATGGTGGCGCTGGTTTCCACCGAGGTTCTGGTAAAGCTGGGCTTCGTCCGCGTGGACGGCGTAAGCACCGAGCCGGTATGGGCGCGGACGGTGGCCGGCGTGGGGCGGATGGAGGTGCGGCCCCTCGACCCGGCCTTGCCGCTGGAGAAAGAGCTTGCCCGGCGCGATTTCACCGTCAACGCCATCGCCATGCGGCTGGATGGCACGGTCATCGATCCGCTGGGGGGCGCGGCGGCGCTGGCGCAAAAGCGGCTGACTGCGTGCACCACGCACGGTTTCACCGACGATCCGGTACGGCTGTTCCGCGCCTTCCGTTTTGAATGCGCGGGCTACGCGATGGACGAAGGGACGCAGCGGCTGGTGACGGGCCGCGAATGGGAGGGGGCGCTACTGCGCATCCCTGTGGAGCGGTTTTCGCGCGAGATGGAAAAAGCGTTCAGGCTGGAAAAGCCGCGGTTTTTTTTCGATGCTATGGCAAAACACAACGTGGGGCGCGGCTATTTTCCCGAACTGTTCCGGATGGCGGCGGTGCCGGCGGGACCGATAGAGTATCACCCGGAAGGCGATCTGCTCACCCACTCGCTGGAGGTGCTGGAGCGGGCATCGGCGCTTTCGCCAGATCCGCTTGCCCGCTTCGGGGCGTTCATGCACGACATCGGCAAACTGCTGACGGAGCCGGCGGAGTATCCCAAACATCACAATCACGACAAGGCGGGGGCGCCGCTGGCGAAAAAAATCTGCGCGCGGCTGCGGCTTCCCGGCGATTGGGGGAAAACGGCCGCCGCCGCCAGCCATCTGCATCAAACGGCGGGGCTGTGGCCGGCCCTGCGCGATACCACCAAGCTGCGGCTGGCCGAAAAAGCGGCGCGCAAGGGGATGGAGCGGCGGCTGCCGGTGATCGTCCGCGCCGACCGGGGGAGTTTCGACGAGGCGCAGTGGGCGCACGCCGTGAACGCCGCCACCATGACGGTGCAGGAGTTGGGGATAAATCCGCACATCTTTGAGGAGTGCAAAGACGACGACTGGTGCAAGACCGCCTGCCCGATGCACAAGCGCGGCAGGAAATGCCCGATGCCGGAGGCCGAACGCCCCGCGTTCCTCATCCAGCGCCGCGTGGAAAAATACCGCCAGCTAGTAGTCGGCGCGCCGCGCTTTTAGCGGAAGCAGGCCTTTTAAGCACATGTTATAATTACCCTGTTATTTTTGGGTGGCGAGGATTTCCAGCAATGAGGGCTAATTTCACGGATGAAAAAAGAAAAGTGGTTCGCCGATTATAAAGATGAGAGTAGTGCCTGGATAACATTGGCAAGCGGAGAATATTATCCTGACATTCTGCCTCTCGCATGCGAACTTTATAAGCCTGTATTAGTCCTTTTTGGCCAGCTGTTGGCATCGGCACATTCTTCAAAAGATTTCTTTTTGGCAATTTCAGAAGTTAAAGAGCAATGGATTCGAATACAACTTTCCCGTGTATTCCGAAAATATGTCAGCCCTGCAACTCCGGTGGAAATGCTTAAAAAGAAAACTTCGGCTCAAAAAATATGCGATAAGTTTGGGGCAGGTTTCAGAAATATTGTTGAAGTGCAAAAACGCTTCAAAAGCCGTCCAGTTCCTGATGAAGCCCTATGCGCCTTGTTGTGGGAGTATCGAGATAGGGGGAAAAAGGGATACGACTTGACCGAAAGGATGTTTAGCGTTCTCCGGGAACAACTTCCCGGCTTTAACCTGATCGGCCCGGAACGTGCTGGGAGGGATATTTTATTAGGGGAAGTTTTTCCCAATTATCCTAAACCTGATAGACCGGTTGATTTTGTTATTTTTGAGGGCGGAAAAGCCGACTATTCCAGAGCTGTGGCTGTCGGGCTTGCAAGATATGATTCCGACAGGGGTGGAGCACAGGAGGATGACAGGACCGGTCAATATCGTGAGGTCGCCCAGGAGATTATTCGTTACGCGAATAAGAATGGGTTGGCGAGAATGAAGATAATATTTGTTAACGACGGCCCAGGTTTATTGCTCGGTTCAATGTGGGATGATTATGCTTTCATTGAAAGAAAATGGAAGGGTAGAGTAAAGGTTGCAACATTGCGCATGTTGCCGGAGCGAATAACCAAAGCATGGCTTAAAGGTTGATATGGCCACCGGAACGCCTAAAGCCAAGGGCAATAATCAACTAAAGGAAAGCTATCTTTATTACCCAAGTAAGAAGCCGGTGGCGGAGATTCTCGATTATCCTTCCTCGAAGTTGGTCAAGGTGGGGAAAACCGCTTCTACTGATAACAAACTGATATTTGCCAATAATTTGGGCGCTTTGTCCGCCCTTGCCCAAGATGAAGGCGTTAAAGGTAAGGTAAGGCTAATTTATATTGATCCACCTTTTGCAACCCAATCCGTATTTCACTCAAGAAAGCTGATCCATGCTTATGAAGATACTTTAGGCGGCACCGACTTTATAGAATTCTTGCGTGAACGTCTCATATTTCTTCATCAATTGCTCGCCGATGATGGATCCCTGTATCTCCATCTTGACGAACGTATGGTATTTCATTTCCGAATAATTTTGGATGAGATATTCGGGTTTGGCAAATTCAGGAATTGCATTACTCGCAAGAAGTGCAATCCTAAGAATTACACCCATAAAACTTACGGCAATGTTGCTGACTATGTTCTCTTCTATACAAAATCAGATAGCTATGTTTGGAATCGTCCGCATGAGCAGTGGACTGATGAACGTGCCGCCAAGGAGTATCAATGCGTGGAGCCAGCAAGTGGAAGGCGATACAAAAAAGTTCCGATTCACGCACCCGGTGTTAGGCGTGGAGAGACGGGAAAGCCTTGGCGTGGAATGCTCCCCCCGCCGGGCAAGCATTGGCAATACACACCGGCGAAGCTGGATGAACTTGACGCTAAGGGTGAAATATATTGGTCCTCTACTGGAAACCCCCGCCGTAAAGTTTATTTTGATGACAGTTTAGGTGTGCCTTTGCAGGATATTTGGATGGACGTGAGTGATGCGCATAATCAAAACATCAAAATTACTGGGTATCCGACAGAAAAGAACCCCGAACTTGTTCGCAGAATCATTCTTGCATCATCCAATCCCGGCGACTTGGTTCTCGATTGTTTTTCGGGTTCTGGGACAACGCTGGCGGTTGCGGCGGAGTTAGGAAGACATTGGATAGGTGTAGACAATAGCAAAGAAGCAATACATGCCACCCTAAAGCGGTTTGCGACGGGCTTGGAGCCGATGGGGGACTACGTCATCAAGAAAGATGAATCCCGTCTATCTAACACTTTGCCTTTGTTTGGCGAAAAAGCTGGCAAAGTTGCTGATGACCATATTCCTATCAAGAATTACAGCTTATACGCTGAAGATGGTCACATTAAAGAGGTGCAAACCATTTTGGGCAAGTTGGATCGGGTTCCGAATGGTATATGTGTAAAAGCGGTCTAGCCGATAATAAATTCTTCTTAATTCGGGATGCCGCCCCGCAACCGGGGTGGATTTGAAGGCTACAGATCCAGAGGCGGCTCTTCGGCTTCCGGGCTTCCTGCCGGGCGGATGATGCCGGTTCCCATAAAGTGCCGCAATGCCTTCGGCAGGCGGACGTTCCCTTCCGCGGTCTGGTAGTTTTCCAGAACGGCGACCATCGTGCGGCCGATGGCAAGGCCGCTGCCGTTGAGGGTGTGCACATACTCCGGCTTGGCTTTCGCGTCGCGCTTAAATTTGATGTTGGCGCGGCGGGCCTGGAAATCGGTGAAGTTGCTGCACGACGAGATCTCCACATAGCGGTTCATGCTCGGCAGCCAGACCTCGATATCGTAGGTTTTCGCCGCCGAGAATCCCATATCGCCGGTGCAGAGCGCCACCACGCGGTACGGCAGGTCGAGCTTTTGCAAGATCATCTCGGCGTCATTGGTCAGCGTTTCCAGTTCGGCCCAGCTATCCTCCGGCTTCGCCAGCTTCACGATCTCCACTTTGTTGAACTGGTGCTGGCGGATGATGCCGGCGGTCACTTTGCCGTAGCTGCCGGCCTCGCGGCGGAAGCAGGGGGTGTAGGCGCAGAACTTTTTGGTGAGTTCTTCCGCCGGCAGTATCTCGCCCGCGTGGATGTTCGTCACCGGCACTTCGGCGGTGGGGATGAGGTAGTACTCTTCCCCTTCGATCTTGAAAAGGTCTTCGGCGAATTTCGGCAACTGCCCGGTGCCGGTCATCGACGCGGCGTTCACGATGAACGGGGGGAGCACCTCTTCATACCCGTTGGCGGCGTGCTGGTTGAGCATGAACGACATAAGGCAGCGCTCCAGCTTCGCCCCCTGTCCGCGCAGGAGCGAGAACCGCGCGCCGGTGATCTTGGCGGCGCGTTTCAGGTCGAGGATGCCGAGCGCCTCGCCCAGTTCGTGGTGGTTTTTCGGGGTGAAGTCGAACACGCGCGGCGTGCCCCATTCGCGCACCACCCTGTTTTCGGTTTCATCTTTGCCATCGGGTACCGAGGCGTCTGGGATGTTCGGGATGAGGAGCAGCGCGCCCTCAAGCTCCGCTTCCACGGCGCGGAATGCGGCCTCGCGTTCTTTCACTTCTTCGCCCGCCCGCTTGCTTTCTTCCTTGGCGGGGCCGGGGTCTTTCTTCTCGCGCACCATCTGGCCGATCTTGGCCGAGGCCTCGTTCTGTTTGGCGCGCAGCGCATCCAGTTCCCCCTGCATGGCGATGCGGCGGTCTTCCAGCGCCACCACGGTGGAAAGGTCGAACTGCTGCCCGCGGCGGGCCAGCGCGGCGGCCGCGGCGGCGGGGTCTTTTTTGATCAGTTTAATGTCGAGCATATCCGGTTCCGGTTTATCGGTGTTTTTTCTGCATGCGCCCCAGGGTCGATTCTATCCGCTTTTTGATAAGGGCCTTGTTCTCGTATTTGTCCTCGATGTCGCGGTAGACCTTCAGCGCCTGGCTGTAATCTTCCTTGTCCTCCAGGCAGACGCCGATGGAGAGCATAATATCGTATTTGCGGGGGGTGTCCGGATACTTGTCCAAAACCGTTTGGTACTGTTTGATGGCGTCTTCGCATTTATTGGCGACGAAGAAGCAGTTGGCGATCTCGTATTCGGCCTCCGGCACGTACTTCGATTTCGGGTAAGTGTCGACGACGCGGCGGTATTCGGTGACCGCCTGGCGGTAATCCTCTTTCAGATAGTAATTGCGGCCGATCGCCATGATGTGTTTTTCCGGCTCCTTGTCGCGCCCCGTTTCCAGGATACGGCGGTACTGGTTCACCGCCTCGTCGTAGTTGTGCTGGTTATTCTCGTAGATGTGGGCCATGTGCTCCCGCGCCTGCAGGGCTTTTTGACCGTTGGGGTACTCGTTGATGATCTGGTCGAAGTATTCCAGCGCGTTCTGCTGGTCGTGCAGGTTCAGCATGAATATCTCCCCCACGCGCAGCAGGGCGGATTCGGCCATCTCGCTGCCGGGCGAGCGGTCCACCACGCGCAGGAAGACACGCACCGATTCGCGGTACTGGTTTTTAAGGTAGAGGGTCTGGGCCTCCTGCATCATCGCCTCGGTGCGCGACATGCAGGCCCCCGCCGCCAAGATGCAGCAGACGATCAGGGCGCGGCGGAACATCGGTTACCGCGGCTCCTCTTTGTCGTCCTTGTCTTCTTCTATGACGGCCAGCGAGGTGACGGTGGCGCCCTCTTCGGTGGAAAGTATCTTCACCCCCTGCGTATTGCGGCCGATGACCGAGATTTCGCTCACGCGGGTGCGGATGATCTGGCCGTCCAGCGTGATGAGCATGATCTCGTCGGTTTCGTTGACGGCCTTGAAGCCGGAGACTTTGCCGTTGCGTTCCGAGGTGATGATGTTGATCACCCCTTTGCCGCCGCGCCCCTGCACCGGGTAATCGCTGATGTGGGTGCGTTTGCCAAAGCCGTGCTCGGTAACGGTAAGAATGACGGAGTCTTTGTTCACCACCTCCATGCCGACCACGTAGTCGTCTTTTTCGAGGTTGATGCCGCGCACGCCCGCGGTGCGGCGCCCCATGGCCCGCGCGTCCGATTCGTGGAAGCAGATCGCCTTGCCCTGCGCCGTGGCGATGAATATGTTGTCGTCTCCGCCGCTCATGCCCACGCCGGCCAGCTCGTCCCCTTCGTTCAGGACGATGGCGATGATCCCCTTGACGTGGATGTTGGCATACTCCTTAAGGTCGGTCTTTTTCACGGTGCCGTGCTTGGTGGTGAGAACGAGGTGTTTGCCCTCGTCGTCGAAGTCCTTTATCGAGAAAACGGCGGTCACCTTTTCATCGGCGGTGATCCCCAGGAAGTTCGCCAGCGATTTGCCGCGCGCCACGCGGCTGGCCTGCGGGATCTCCCACACCTTCACGCGGTACACCTTGCCGGTGGAGGTGAAAATGACGAGGTAGGTGTGGGTGTTGGCGATGAATACGCGCACCACCACGTCTTCGTCTTTCACGTCCATCCCCTTCACGCCCTTGCCGCCGCGCCGCTGGGCGCGGTACACGTCGAGCGGCACCCGTTTGATGTAGCCCCCCTGCGTGAGAATGACCACCACGTCTTCGCGCGCGATGAGGTCTTCGTCCTGCATGTCGGATTCGGATTCTTCGATCTCGGTGCGGCGCTTGTCGCCGTACTTCTTAACGATCTCGTCCATCTCTTCCTTGACGATGCGGTACTTTTCCCCTTCGTGGTCGCGGATGAAGATGAGGCGTTCGATGTCCTTGCGGACCTCCGCCAATTCGTCGAGTATTTTTTGCCGCTCCAGCCCCGTGAGGCGCTGCAGGCGCATTTCGAGGATGGCTTTGGCCTGTATCTCGGTGAGCGCGAACCGCTGTATCAGCCCGGCCTGCGCCTCGGCGGGCGATGCGCTCTTGCGGATGAGCGCCACCACCTCGTCGATGTTGTCCACCGCGGTTTTAAGGCCTTCCAGCAGGTGTTCGCGCGCTTTGGCCTTGTCCAGGTCGTGCAGGGTGCGGCGGGTGATGACCACCCGGCGGTGCTCGATGAAGTGGGTGAGCATCTCCTTGAGGTTCAGCAGGCGTGGCTGGCGGTTCACCAGCGCGATCATGATGACGCCGAAGGTTTCCTGCAACTGGGTGTGTTTGTAGAGCTGGTTGAGCACGATGTTCGGCACGGCATCGCGCTTAAGCTCGATGACCACCCGGATGCCGGTGCGGTCCGATTCGTCGCGCAGGTCGGATATGCCCATGACGCGCTTGTCGCGCACCAGCTCGGCGATCTTTTCCAGCGTGCGGGCCTTGTTCACCTGATAGGGGAACTCGGTGATGATGATGTTTTCCTGGTCGCCCCGTTTGTTGGTTTCAAATTCCACGCGCGCGCGGATGGAGATGTGCCCCCGGCCGGTGCGGTAGGCGCTGTGAATGCCGGCGCGCCCCTGTATGATGCCGGCGGTGGGGAAATCGGGTCCCGGCACGATGGCGATCAGCTCTTCGATACCGCAATCGGGGTTGTCGATGAGGTGCTTAACGGCGGCGCAGACCTCGCCGAGGTTGTGCGGCGGCACGTTGGTGGTCATGCCGACGGCGATGCCGGAACTGCCGTTGACCAAAAGGTTGGGGAAGCGGCAAGGGAGCACCGACGGCTCCTGCATCGAGTTGTCGTAATTCGGCGTGAAATCGACGGTGTCTTTTTCCAGGTCGGCCACCATCTCGTCGGTGAGGCGGTGCATCCGCACTTCGGTATACCGCATCGCCGCGGCGGCGTCGCCGTCTATGCTGCCGAAGTTGCCCTGTCCGTCCACCAGCGGATAGCGCATGGAAAAATCCTGCGCCAAGCGGACAATGGTGTCGTACACGGCGGTGTCGCCATGCGGGTGGTATTTTCCGATGACGTCGCCGACGATGCGGGCGGATTTCTTATACGCTTTGCCATAGCTGTTGCCCATTTCGTGCATGGCGAATAGCGAGCGGCGGTGAACCGGCTTGAGGCCGTCGCGCACATCGGGAAGGGCGCGCCCCACGATGACGCTCATCGCGTAATCGAGGTACGAAGACTTCATTTCGTCTTCGATGTTTATCGGTATTTGGCGAAGGTTTTCCTGTTCCATGAACTGCAAATTATATCAGACGGCCGGAAAGCTGGAACATAAATATATGGGGATTTTGCGATTTTAACGCATTGAATATCCGAACGTTGGAATATATAATCCGCCAATGCGCTTTAAAAATGGTTTCTTATTTCTAGCGGGGCTTTTTTGGGCCTTTTTGGCCGCGCCGGATACAGTGTGGGCGGCGCGGGAACGGGTGCCATCCGCCCTCCAATTGGGTGAATCGATCATCCTGCCAAAGGGAAAAACCGAGATAGGTTTCGGGGGGGATGTTATCCAGAGGCAGGATGGCGAGATGTGGTACGTGACGCCGACTTTGCATGTGAGGCACGGCCTGACGGATGACCTGGAGCTGATACCGCTGGGGTTGCGCTGGCGGATCATCAACCTGCCGTCGAAAGGGTATCAGATGGCTCTCAGGGCGCGGCTGTCCGGGGCGAACGACAAAAGCTCCGGGCGGGAGTTTGTGAGTTTCGAGGCGGCCGCCGAGGGGAAGTTCCGGCTGGAAGATGAAATGGCGGTCACCTTCTATGTGGGGAATTACCGTTCCGAGTATTCCGGCACGTATGCCGGCGCATTCGAGATTTCCGGCGGGATCATGCTTTCATTCGGGCCGCCGGCCGCGCTGGAGGTGGTGTACGGCCACCAGTGGCGTGAGGGGATGGGAAGCGCTCAAAGCGATGCGGTCGGCGTTACCTTGACGGGCAACCCGGAGCCGGGGACGCAGGTTTACATTGCCACCACCAGCAGCCTGCTTACGCACAACGATTCTTTCCGCTTTTACCACATCGGGAATATCAACCAGATATACTCCCTCGGCGTGAAGTGGGTGTTTTAACCTTCGTTACTTCCCTCCCCGTTTTTTTCCACCAATACCGTTTTTTCATGTTAGGTTTATACCGTGCCGATCTTAATGAAAAGCAGCCTGAGGGTTTACCGGTATGCAATGCCCCAAATGCCATAAAGAGATCGCCGATACGGCGGCGGAATGTCCGCACTGCCACATTCAGGTGCGGATGCACCTGAAGAAGCTGAAGCAGAAAGCTGAGGAGGCGAAAAAAGGTTCCGCCGCTCCCGCGCCGGTGGAAAAGGGCGGATCAATAAATCCGGTGATCATCGTTATCATCGTCGCCGCTGCGGCATTCGCTTACTATCATTTTATGGTCAAGGGGAAAGAGGCGGGCATTCAACAGCCGCCCGCCGCCGCCCCGGCTCCCGCCGTGCCCACAGTGGAAAAGCCGCCGGCGCTTGAGGATGTGCAACCTGCCGAAGAGAGGCCCGAAAGCGCCATCAGCGGGCAGGAGGCGGTGGAAAAAGTGGACAAAATAATCGAGCGCACATCGCCGTATATTATCGGACACCCGAAGCCGCCATCACGGCAGGATTGAACCTCACGGCGGGGGAAGGGATGTGAAACCCACGGTTAAAAAAGGGCGGCTTAAAAAAAGCGTCCGGCCGCCGATGCCGCCGCCGACCAAAATAAAACCCTCGGCCAAGCTCTACAGCCGGAAGAAAAAAACCTCTACGGCTGGGAATGGCCCCTGAAAATGGGGGGAGGAAAATTCAGTCTTCGATCTTCCGGATACAGTTATCGTACCAGAGGCACTTTTCATTGGTGCAGTCGGGAATCCGGAGATAGCAGTCGGTAAAACCTTCCGCAATCTGGATCGTCCAGATAAGGTCTTCTTTTTTTTCGTACTTCTGAACGGACTGGATGCCCATTGCCGCCGCTATTTCGCGAATATCATCAAGAGTCATCACCGTTGCTCCCTAATTTTGTGCTCGTTTGCCAGTTCCAAAACATTACAATAGTAGCATAGGGTGGGTGGTTTCACTATAATCAAAAAGGGAGCAAAAATACCGTTTTACCGGCGTAGCGTGGTTTAGAGCACCATTTTTTTGCTGATGACCACGATGCCGGAATCGGTGACGTGAAACCGCTTGCGGTCCTCGGCGAGGTTGAAACCGATCTCGGTGCCGGGGGGGATCTCTACGTACTTGTCGATGATGGCCCGGCGGATGCGGCTGTAACGCCCCACATTCACCCCTTCCATCAGGATGCATTCTTCCACGTTGCAGTAGGAATTGATGCGGACGGCGGGGGAGAGCACGCAACGGTGGATCCGGCCGCCCGAGATCACGCAGCCTTCCGAGACGAGCGAATCGGTCGCGATGCCGATGCGCTGGTTGTCCTTGTCGGCGAAGACGAATTTGGCCGGCGGGTAGACCGGGTTGAACGTGCGTACCGGCCAGTGCCGGTTGTAGAGATTGAACGTGGGGACGACCTCCACCAGATCCATCGAGGCTTCGAAGTATTCGTCGAGGGTTCCCACATCGCGCCAGTAACCTTTTTCCTTTTCCTCCGCGCCGGGGATGGCGTTGGTGGAGAAATCATAGGCGTACACGCGGTTGGTTTTATAGCGGGTGGTGATGATGTCTTTGCCGAAATCATGGTTGGTGTTCTGGGCGGCGTCCGCCTCCACCCAGTTGATGAGCGTGTCGCGGTTGAATACGTAATTCCCCATCGAGCAGAGCGCCATGTCGGGGCGGCCGGGCATCGGTTTTGGATTTTTCGGTTTTTCCTCCCAGCCGATAATGCGCCACTGGTCGTCCACTTCTATCACACCGAACGACGAGGCGATTTTGAGCGGCTTCGGGATGGCGGCGATGGTCAGCTCGGCCTTCCGTTCAATGTGGGCGTCCAGCATCTGGCGCACATCCATCTTGTAAATGTGGTCGCCGCCGAATACGCAGATGTAGTCGGGATGTTCGTCTTTCACCAGGTTGAGGTTCTGGTAGATGGCGTCGGCGGTGCCGAGGTACCAGTTGGTGCCGGTGCGCATTTGGGCGGGCACCGGATCGATATAGAGGCCGAGGCGGGGGGCCAGCTGCCAACCGCGCGCAAGGTGGCGGTTGAGCGAGTCGCTTTTGAACTGGGTAAGGATTTTAACTTTGGTCAGGCCGGAGTTGATGAAATTGCTCAAAACGAAGTCGATGATCCGGTAATGTCCCGCGAATGGCACCGCCGGTTTTGCGCGGTCGCGGGTAAGGGGCATCAGGCGCTCCCCCTGGCCGCCGGCCAGAATCATCGTCATTATATCCACCCGGACCTCCCCATGGCATGTTACATCGGCTTCGCGCTCATATTATCAACTTCCGCCGCATTTCTCCATCTCTTGTCATTCCTTTTCCGCCGTCACCATCGGCCTTCGCCGCGAATTCGGCCGATTTATCTAAATTTGGGTTAAAGTATAAAGAGATACCGCCGATATGAAGGTAGGAGAAAGTGCAACCATGGACGTCAAGAAGACCGATTTGCAGGCGAATCCCCCGGTTGCGCCATCCACGCAGCAGGATAAGAAAACCGGGATTGCCGCCACAACGGCCGCCAAGACGGCCGCGCCGGGGACGAATGCGGCCACTAAGATGAGTCAGGCCGACTTGGTGACCCTTTCCCGCAACTCCGTAACGCAAAGCCAGCTTTCCACCCTTATGGGAGGGTTTCAAAACTCCCTCGTGGATACGCTTTCCGCATTCAGCCCCAACTCTGGCATGGGTTCGTTGTACAGCCTCACCGGCACGCCGGTGGACAAGTATATGAACCAGAACCTGAGAAACATCACGTCGGACATGAAGAAAAGCTTTATGGATACGTACAGCCAGCTTTCCAATACATCGGGCGGGCTGGTGCCAAAAAGCCTTATATCCCAGACGTTCGGGCAGACCGGCGGCTTTAGCCAGTTTCTGACCACCTTGACCAACCGCCTCAATCAGCTTCCCACTTCCGCCACCGCGCCCGCCGGTTTCCCCGGCACGGGCGGCACTTCAAAAACCGGTTGACCTCCATGTGATTGCCGTTCGCGGCATCCCCCACCGGCGGCGTTTGCTTGAAGTGTGGCCCGCCGCCTGCTATCCTGACCCGGAACATCTGATTTTTTAATACGATGCACACCTCAGTAATGAGTTTTAATAACCGCCATACCGGGGCCGGGGCGTTGCCATGAGCGAAAAAGACGACAGCGCGTTGCGAAAGCTGCTGAATCTGGGGCATAACCTCTCCGCCGAGGCGCGCGCCACGGCTTTGCGCCGGTTGCGGATCACGGTGTTGGCCGCGCTTTCGGCCGGACTGCTGTTTACCATGTACAAGCTGGTGTACGATGGTCCGCGCATTGGCGGCATCGATAACCTGAACCTCTTCTTCCTGCTGAACCTCAACATACTGCTGCTGTTGGTAATGGCCCTGCTGGTGGGGCGCAATATGGTGAAGCTTTTCATGGAGCGCCAGGAAAAATCGGTGAAGGCGGCGTTCCGCACCAAGCTGATCATGGCATTCCTTGGCCTCACGCTCATCCCCACGGTGCTCCTCTTTGTGGTGGCCAGCGGCCTCATCACCAATTCCATCGAGAACTGGTCGAATATCACCGTGGAGCGGTCGCTGCACGACAGCCTGGACGTGGCGCGCGAATACTATTCACAGTTTGAAAAGGGGACCGAGGCCGATGCGCGCACGCTGGCCGGTCTGGTGCAGAAACAGCAGATGCTGCTGAGCGCCAACCGCGTCTATCTTGCCAACATGTTGCCGAAAAAGGCGGTTGAACTGAACGCGGCGGGGGCAGCGGTATACGGCGCGGATTTTGCCTTACGGACAAAATACGCGGCCAACGGCGATGAGGAGTATATTCCCCCCGCCCTGACCGGATTCCGCGCGGAAAAAATCGCCAGAGGGGAGACGCTGGCGGAAAAACACCGCACTTCGCGGGGGGCCTACGCGGCAACTTTTATTCCCGTTCTGGCGGCCGATGGCAGGGTGGAGGGGGCGGTGCTCCTGGCCCATTCGATACAGCCGTGGTTGTTCGAAAAAATCGAGGCCATCACCCGCACCACCGAGGAGTACCGCCGGACGCAGATGCGCAAGCTGCCGATCAAGATGATGTATGAAGTCACGCTGGGCGTGGTGACGCTGGTCGTCATTTTCGGCGCCATCTGGTTCGGCTATTACCTCGCGCGGGAGATCACCACCCCGATCCAGAAGCTGGTTGATGCCACCCGGAAAGTTGCCGAAGGGGACCTTTCCGTGCGTGTGGAAGAAAAATCGCGCGATGAGATCGGTTTTCTGGTTCGGTCGTTCAACCGGATGACGGAAGAGCTGGACACCTCGCGCCAGAAACTGGACGCCAATCACCGCGAAATGATCGGCGTCAACCAGGAATTGGACCGCCGCCGCCGCCATATCGAGACGATACTTTCCACCATCGCCGCCGGGGTGATCTCCATCGATCACCGGGGGCACATCACCACCTGCAATCCCTCGGCGGCGGTCATCCTGCATCTCGATGTGGCCGATCCGCGCGGGAAATATTACGAGGAGATATTTTCCAACGCCCAGCTCGATCCGATCCGCGGCATCGTGCGCGAAATGGGGAAGAGCCGCAAAGAGAATTTCAAGCAGGAGGCCCAGCTCACCGTGGACGGCGTTACCCGCACGCTGCTGGTGCATATCTCCACGTTGAAAGACCAGTACGGCGCGTTCATGGGAATGGTGGTGGTGTTTGAAGACCTCACCGCCATCATCAACGCCGAAAAAACCGCCGCCTGGCGCGACATCGCCCAGCACCTCGCCCACGAAATAAAAAACCCGCTCACCCCCATCAAGCTGAACGCCGAACGCCTCCGGCGCAATTACGCGACCGACCGCGCGGCGTTCGACCGGAACTTCGATTCCGCCACGCGCGTCATCATTCACGAAGTGGATGTGCTGGTGGGGCTGGTCGACTCGTTCTCGCGCTTCGGCCAGTTGCCGGTGGCGAAGCCGGAGATGCATCCGCTGCACCGGCTGATCGAAGAGGTGGCGCAGATGTTCCACGGCATGAAACAGGATGTGGCCGTGCGTACCGACTTTGATCCCTCCATCCATGAGGTGCGGCTGGACCGCGAACAGATGCACCGCGTTTTCCGCAATCTGGTGGAGAACGCCCTCAACGCGGTGGAAACGGGGGGCGCCGTCGAGATAAAAACCCGCCGCGTGAACGGCGGCGGCCGGATACTGATCGAAGTGCGCGACGACGGCCCCGGCGTCGACCCCGCCAATCTTGATAAAATATTCCTCCCCTATTTCTCCACCAAGAAGAAGGGAACCGGCCTCGGCCTCGCCATCGTCAACCGCATCATCGCCGACCATCAGGGAACCATCACCGCCAAGAACGTGCAACCGCACGGCCTCCTCATCTCCATCGAAATTCCCGCCGCCTGAATAATTTGAAAAAGGGTTTCCAGTCAGAGGGTGCAAAAATAAGATATTTTATTTGGGTTGTAATAGTAGGCGGCGACAGAAACGCCAAAGGTAAGATTGACAATCGCCGTTTTGTGACGTATAGTCAACAAATGTCTATCGTAGAAGTTTGGGAGAAGCGTGAAAGAAATTTTAAAATACAACCATCATAAAATTGGAAATTCACTTGTTATACAGGCGGACTGTATTGAGTGGATGGAGAGCCTTCCTGAAAATTATTTTCATGCGATTGTCACTGATCCCCCCTATGGTCTTAAGGAGTATCAGGAGGAACAGCTCTTAAAAAGACATAATGGAAACGGAGGGGTATGGAGACTTCCCCCAGCATTTGATGGTCACAAACGTTCCCCGTTACCCCGTTTTACTGCTCTTAATGAAAAGGAAAGGGATGAGCTTTTTCAATTTTTTAAACGATGGGGTATCGCCGTTAACCGAACGATTCGCCCCGGTGGGAACATTTTTATTGCAACCAATGCTTTTATCGCTCAACTTTTATACAACGCATTGGTTGAGGGCGGTTTGGAGTTTAGAGGTCAAATTGTCCGTTTGGTTAGAACTATGCGGGGAGGAGATCGACCTAAAAATGCAGAGAAGGAGTTTCCTGATGTTTCCTCATTGCCTCGTGGCTGCTATGAGCCTTGGGGCTTATTCCGCAAACCTTTGCCACTGAAGATGAAATTGAGTGAGTGTTTACGAGAGTATGCAACTGGGGGGGTGCGGCGGACCCCAAGTGGGATGCCCTTTGAAGACGTCATCCGCAGTCAACGCACACCTAAAGAGGAGCGTGTAATTGCCCCCCATCCAAGTTTGAAGCCGCAGGCGTTCTTGCGAAGAATCGTCTATGCGTCCTTACCATTGGGCAAGGGAATCATTGTTGATCCTTTTATGGGTTCGGGATCTACTATAGCGGCGGCAGAAGCTTTGGGGCTAAGGTCTATTGGGGTAGAAAGGAACCTTAACTTTTTTAAACTGGCGCAAAGCGCAATACCAAAATTAAAGATTGTGACATCCGAAGAAACCGCAAACATGGTGATTGAAGAAGAAAATTTTCCTCAGGCTTGGCTATTCAAGCAGTGATTGCCTGCGTCATAAATCCAGTTTGCCTTCATTTTCTTAATTCCCTTTCCGTTCACGCTCGCGGTAATCGTTCTTCGACTCGATCCTTTTCTTCCGGCGAATGTCCAATCGGTTTTGTTAAGTTTTGCGCAGAGCACTTTCAAAAATTGAAAAGGGATTGGCTCTATCCCTTTGTGGGAATCACTAGACGTATTGCTTGTAAAAACAAACACCATTAACCAAATGTTTTCCGGATTATGTCCTTGCCATCCAGAGACATATCGAGACCCTTTGATCTCAATGCCTTCGGATGAGTGTTGGACGGCGTCATTTTTAAACCGACCTTTCGGCAACATGTCGGGATGTCCATTGTGGTACTGGTTTCTTGCTAAATTCTCGCAATACTTTGGGATGGTGGTGGCCATGAATTCCCCAACGATACTGCTAAAATTTGCTGGCATTATAAAAGATTCAAGTCTCGCCATTTGTTTGGTTTGAAGAAGCCCGTTTATCAAACCCAGAAAAGAAAGAAAGTCGTTCATTGCGGAATGAATATGTTCAATTTTACATCCGTAGGGAAGAGTTGCATTGGGATTAAACCCGGACGAATTGATCTTCACAGGTTTGCATGCCAATGATTCAATTTTTTCAGGATTCATTTTATTTTCTCAAAGAGAGATGAAATTGTTATCCCCAAACTCTCCGCAATCAAATGGATATTCATCAGGCTAATATTTCTTTTTCCTCTTTCAACACCGCTAATGTATGTACGATCCAAACCGCATTTGGCTGCCAATGCTTCCTGTGATAATCCCTGCTTGTTTCTTAGCTCGCGTATCTTAAGCCCAAAGGCAGATAACACTTTTTTGTTTATACTCATAAGGCATTCATTTAATAGCATTATGCTGAAGCACCGTCTCTTTTAAGTCAACGGACTATGAGTCACACTCTCAGCCATCCTGATGTTTTGGATTTTGTTGGGCGGCAAAGATAATCGGTGGTAACATGCCTCCCCATGACGAAGAGGGCGGACCCGCGGACGAACGATCTTTCGTGCCGCTATGTGAATATAAATATGGATTACCCCACCAAGCGCGGCGGCATCGACACATTCCTCTGGTACATCTATCACGGCAACGCGCAGGTGTATATCGGCAAGGATGGCGAATGGCATCTGCTGGTTCCCTCCAGCTGCGTGCATCTCACCAAGGACAGGCGCTGCCAACTGGAAGGGGAGCAGCCGGATTACTGCACCCAGCATGGGCATATCAAAGCCACCGGCATCCACGATGTCGCGAAACATGTTTTTACCAACGAGGTGGAGCTTCTGAGGTACCTGAAAGAGCATCGCCCGAAACTTTTCGCACGGCTGCCCGAAGCCACGCGCGCCGTGGCGGGGAAATAGCCATGCCGCGCGCGCCCAAGATCAAACAAAATCCCTGCGATTCATGTCCCGCCGCCTGCTGCGCCTACCTGAACATCGTGGTGGATAATCCCCGCACGCCGGGACTGGTGAACGACATGCTCTGGTACATCTACCATCAGGCCAGCGAAGTGTATCTCGATGTGGACGGCGACTGGAGCGTGGTCTTCCACCAAGGCTGCATCCACCTGGACAAAAATAACCGCTGCGGCATCTACGGGCGCCGTCCCACCGTCTGCCGCCAGTTTTCGGCGGAGGGGTGTCACGGCGGCGATTTCACCGAATCGGTCAAGGAGCATTTCAGGACGGCCCGCGATTTTATCGGCTGGATCAGGAACAACCGGCCAGCCCTGTTCAAGCGGCTGAAGCCGGACGTGCGGCGGCTGGCAAAATAGGGTTTTCCCCTCCAAATTCGCGGTAATTGCATATATGGTGAGCGGAATAGGGCGTTCCCTTTTTCAATGGGCGGCATCTTTGATATACTTCAATCCTTAACTATAAGGAGTATCCCTCAATGGCCAACCGGCGACAGTACCCGGCCAAGGAACCAGCGGTCTCGAAGGACGAGATGGACCGCTTTTTTGAAAGCGGCGGCCGAGCCATTCACTCCGGGGCCAGGCCATGGATTCCTCCGGTGGATATTTACGAGACCGCCGAGGAGGTAGTGGTACGCGCCGAACTCCCCGGCGTTGAGGAAAAAGATGTCAAAATCGAGATGAGCGGAAACTACATAACCATTCAGGGGAAACGGGTGCTGAAGGGCGGGCGCGTGCGGTACGTCTGCATGGAGCGGAGCTACGGCCCCTTCCAGCGCACGTTGCGCCTGCCGGTTATCGTTAAGAAGGACGAAGTTCGCGCCGAATACCATTTCGGCGTGCTGACGATCGTGGCGCGGAAACAAAACGGGCAAAGCCCATCATATGTCCGGGTGGAAATAGAGTAATGAACCAGCCATACGCACTGATACAGAACTGCATGGAGAAGGCGTTGCGGAACGAGCCGTTGGCGGCCGGCGAAGCGCTTGAGATCGTCAATCTGCATTCCGACTACGTGATGCCGCTCATGGCGGCGGCCGACCGGGTGCGGCGCTTTTACAAGGGGAACCGCGTTTCGCTCTGCTCGGTCATCAATGCGCGGTCGGGGCGGTGTCCCGAAGACTGCGCATTCTGCCCGCAATCGGTTCACGCATCCAGCCAGGTTCCGGCGTATGACCTGGTGGACGGCGGCGCCATAACGCGGGCCGCCGTGGAGGCGCTTTCGAACGGCGCGCACAAGTTTGGCATCGTCACCAGCGGCAAGGGGGCGGCCACCAGCGAAGGGGAGTTCAACGAACTGCTCGGCCGGATCAGGGAAATGAAAGAAACGGTCGGCATTCACCGCTGCGCGTCGCTCGGCGTCATCGGCGAGGGGGAGGCCCTCGCCTTGAAGGAGGCCGGGTTGCAGGAATTCCACCACAACCTGGAGACGGCGCGCGGCTTCTATCCGAACATCTGCTCGACCCGTTCATACGACGAGAATGTTGATTCCATCCGCGCCGCGAAAAAGGCGGGGCTGCGCGTCTGCTGCGGCGGCATCCTCGGCATGGGGGAGACCCCGGAACAGCGCGTCGAGTTCGCCGAGGAACTGCGCCAGCTGGGGGTCGACTCCATACCGCTCAACTTCCTCAACCCGATAAAAGGAACCGCGCTGGAGAACCAGCCGCCGCTCAAGCCGCTGGAGATTTTGAAAATCATTTCCTTCTTCCGGCTCTATCTGCCGAATGCCGACATCAAAGTGGCGGGCGGGCGCGAGGTGAACCTGCGCGGACTGCAATCGTTCATCTTTTTCGCCGGCGCCAACAGCGCGATGGTGGGAAACTACCTCACCACCAAAGGCCGCGCCGCCGCGGACGACCTGGAAATGATCGCCGATCTGGAGCTGGAGGTCGTTGACTGACGACATTTTTTCCGCCGGGCTGGAAGACCTGGCCGCCCGCGGCCTGCGGCGCGCGGCCACGGCTTTCGACGGCGGCTCCGCCCGCACCGTCACGCTGGATGGGCGGACGCTCCTCCTTTTCTGTTCCAACGATTACTTCGGCCTTTCACATGACCCGCGGATAATCGCGGCGGTCAAGGAGGGGCTGGACCGGTATGGGTTCGGCTCCGGCGGATCGCGCCTCATCTCGGGAACCCGGACACCGCATGCGGAGCTTGAAAGAGCCATCGCCTCGTTTCTCGGCGCGGAGGCGGCGTTGCTTTTTGGGACCGGTTTTTCCGCCAACAGCGGCGTCATCCCCGCCATCGCGGAAAAAGGGGATGTCATATTCGCCGACAAACTTAATCATGCGTCAATGGTGGACGGCTGCCGCCTTTCCCGCGCCGAGTTCGTGCGGTATCCCCATTGCGATATGGCCGCGCTGGAAAAAATGCTGAAAAAAGCGGGATCCGTGCGCACCCGATGGATCATTACCGACGGCCTGTTCAGCATGGATGGCGACATGGCCCCGCTCGATGAAATCTGTTCGCTGGCGAAAAAACATGATGCGCGGGTTTATGTGGATGACGCCCACGCATTCGGCGTGCTGGGAAAAAACGGGCGCGGCACGCCGGAGCTGTTCGGCGTGGAGCGTGACATCGATATTCTGATGGGAACGCTCGGCAAGGCGGCCGGCGGCATGGGGGCGTTCGCGGCCGGAAAGAAAAGCACCGCCGATTGGCTGCTCAACAAAGCGCGCAGCTTTATTTTCTCCACAGCCATGCCCCCCGCGGTGGCGGCGGGCAACCTGAAAGCGGTCGAGATATTGGGAAATTACCGGACGGAACGTAACACTTTTATGCAGATAACTGAAGCTTTTTATGACCGGATAAAGACGGCGGGTTTTGCTATTTCATATAAAAGCTATATAATACCGCTGGTTATAGGGAGCGCAGGTGATGCCTTGGCGGCGGCAAAGCTGCTGTGGGACGATGGGATATTTGTGCAGGCCATCCGGCCCCCCGCCGTTCCGGAAGGAACTTCCCGGCTTCGCTTAACACTATCCTTGGCTCACACAGAACAGGATAGGGAAGCGGTGATACAATGTTTAACCAAGTACCTCGGTGCGCGACATAAAGGGACAGGGCCATAGAAACGAAAAAAATCATCCTTTTCGAAAAAGACGTTAAAGCGCGTCACATCATCGACATCTTGATCCGCAAGATCGGATGTCCGAATGTGCTCGAAGTGGAGTCGCAGGAGGACTTTGACCAGGCTATCGCCGCGGCGATCGATCCCTATTCCGGCATGGCGGGACTTTTGGGTAAGGCGGCGCTGCCGAAAATAAATACCGACCTCATCATCGTCGATTGGGAAACGCCTGCCGGTGGCGCGTTAAAGCTCATCAAAACGATGAAGGCGAAATTTTCGGGCCACTACCGTTTCCTGCTGGTGGCCGAAAAACGGCACTTCAACGAAATGAGCGGCGCGCTCAAGGCGGGAGCCACCGATTTCATCCTTAAACCGTTCGGCACGGCCGAATTCAACGAGAAGATGGAGAACGTGCTTTCGGACAAACCGCTCACCGTGCAATCGTTCAGCATGGCGTCGGCTTCCGAAAAATCGAAAAAAGTGGGGTACGGCGTGAACCCCTTCGCGGTGGACAAGAGTTCCCCCGCCATGCCGAAGACGGAAGCGCCGCCGCACGCCGCCGCGCCGTTGGCCCCCTCCGCGCCGCGCATTGAACCGCGGGTAAAACCGAAATTCGTTGCGCCTTCCGCGGGAGGAGGTGGAGGAGGCGCGTCGTTCTATCATTCATCGGCGGGGAAAAAACGCGCAGAGAACGCCGAGCCGACCGCCACGCTCATTGACGGCAAAATCGACGGACACTACCACCAGAAGGTGGATGTGATTGGCGGGGGCGAAAACTGCTTCTGGGCCAAGGAGATTGAGAACGGGAAGGTGCGGCTGGAATACCTGAGCGCGAAAGGTACCGCCACCGGCATGGAAGCCAAAGTGATCGACCGCAACGATTTCATGTACACCTTTTACCTTTGCGAGGAGTACGGCTGCAATCTTTTGCGCCGCCTCGGCCAGTGGCCCCCCCCCGGCTACGACGAAGAGGGAAATAAAACCGCCTGATTGCCAGGCCTGTGGCCGCCGCGTGTATTCCGCCGTATGGCGGGGTAGAATGGGATCATGGGGGAACGGATGAAGAAAAGGCCGTTGGAATGGCTGCGCCAGGCGGATTTCGACATGGACACCGCCGATCTCGTTCTGGGAGTGGGACGGTTCTTCTATGCCGTTTTCATGTGCCACCTTGCGTTGGAGAAAGCCCTTAAAGGGGTTTACACCGCCCGCTTGCACCGCGTTCCCCCAAAGACGCACAGCCTTGTCTATCTGGTCGAGCGGATGAAACTCCAGGTGCCGGACCCGATTTACGACTACCTCTATACCCTCAACCGGGTAAGCACCCAGATACGCTACCCGGACGACCTGCATAAGATGCTCGATACGTTCAGCGAAGGAATGACCCGCGATCTTCTGGCGGATGGAAGGAAGGCATTGGGATGGATAAAGGGACGGTTGTAGCCGCCATCGGCTGCCTGAAGGACATCCTTCTGGCGGAGGGGATGCATCTGGACCGGATCATCCTCTTCGGCAGCCGTACGCGCGGCGACGAGCAGGAAGAGAGCGATATCGACCTGCTGGTGATCTCCGGGGACTTCGCGGGGAAGAGTATCTTCGAGCGTGCGGCTTTGACGAAAAAGGCCGAGATCACCGCCATGAAACGGTATCAGGTGCCGTTCGACATCATCACCCTCACCGAAGAGGAATTTGAAACCGGCGGCTCGCTGTTCGCGCAATTCGCCGAAGATGGCGAAACGGTTTACCCCCTGCCAAAATAGCCCGGACTAGAACCGGTAGTCGAGATTCACGAAGACCGAGCTGGTCTTGTAACTGGAGGGATACTTCACCGCGTTGAGCGTGGGAATGTTCTGGTCGCTATACTCCAGCGCGCCATACAGGAATATCCGCTTGGTGATGATGTAATTCACCGTGGCCCCGTAGATCATCTGGGTCATATCGCCGGTGGCGTTGTCCTGTTGGCTCGTCATATAGGTGGCATTCAACTCGGCGCTGATGTTTTCGCGCACGTCCGCGCCCAGCGCCGCAAAGCCCTGCCACCCTTTGTTGGTGTAGTAGTTCACCAGCCGGTAGGCCACATTGCCGTATAGCACGTTCAGCATCTCATTTTGGCGGTAGCCGACGCCCATGATGCTGCCATCTTTGCCGTCGTTGCCGCGCGTGGCGTAGTTGATGTCGGCGTACACCTTGCCGGAGCGGGTGACGCTGTAATCGCCATACAGGCCGTAACTGCGGTTGATGTTGTGGTCGATGCCGTAGCTCATGGTGTCTTGCAGCCAAATGGCGCGGTACTGGCTATAGGTGGCGTTTATCCGCGCCGTCCAGCCCCACCGGTAATTCAAGTTCAGGAAGAGGTTGGTGATGTCGGGGCCTTCTTTGCCGCCGCTGGCGTTGCCGGTTACCTTGTTGTCCACCCGCAATGAGCTGTATATGCTCATGGAATCGCTTGGCGACCAGGCGAGCGAGCCATACAGGTACATTTCGTCTTCGGCCCCCTTGTGCTGGCTGGCGGCCACTCCCATGGACGTGGAGAACCCTTTTTGGCGCAGGTACGCGTAGAGGCCGTAGGTGGTGTAATCGCTGGTGAAGTAGTCGCGCAGCGGATCGGCCTTGGTTCCCCCGAAGAGTCCGGTGCCGGCGTTCTCGCCCAGGGCGAAGTCCGCGTTTAGGCCGTCCACCTTCGCGCCGGGCATCGGATCGATGTACTGCCGCCCGACGGCAAGCCGGGTGTTTGTGCCAGCCAAATGCCGCATATCGACGTTCAACAGGTCGATGCGGGTGTTCTCGATGCCGTTATTGTAATCCTTGCCCGCTTTGGTGCGGTATTGCCCGTCGAAATGGAAGTCGGTTTCCTCGCCCAGCCCGTTCAGGTAGAGCCGGGTTCGCGTGAAATTGTAGGTTTGATTGCTGGCGTCGTCGTTTTGCATGAAAACCGATTCCGAGACGCGCCCTTTGATATCCATCGCCCCGGCCGCTGAAGGGACGGTGGCCGCGAACAGCGCCGCCAGAAATCCGCTTGTTAATTTCTTTTTCATGTCCGTCACCATCAATTGCAGGCCGGCCCGCTATAGGCCGGATTCAGGAATGTCGATGTTGTATGGCAGAGGGTGCAATTCGTCGGGCAGGGAACCGCGCCGCCATGTTTGGATTGATACGTCAGGTTAGGCGCCATTCCCGCCGGGTTGTTGGTGTGGCAGTTGAAGCACTGCGATTCCAACGTGGTTCCCGGCCACTTGAGCGACAGGGTGCTGCCCGTGCCGCTGTGGCACTTGAGGCAATCGTTCTTGACCGCGGCGTGCGAGCCGGTGAAGGTCATGGTCAGGTGGGTGAACGAAGCCCCCAACCAGTCGAACGCGCCCATCTTGTGGCAGGTAACGCAGTTGGTGTTGCCGCTGCCGTGAAAAACAAGGGCGGCCGGCCTGTTGAAGTCGGCCGCGTGGCAGAGGTAGCAGGTCTGCGGGGTGTTGCGGTAATTGCGCGCCTGGTGGCACTGTTCGCACGTGGCGGCGCGGTGTCCCCCCTCCAGCCGGAAGCCGGTTTCGGTATGCCGGAATTTTTCGGGGAACCAGTTTTTGGCGGTGTGGCATTGGCCGCAGGCGGCCGGGCCGAACTGGTTATAGTGCGGATCGGTGTGGCACTTCACGCAGTCGGGGCCAAGGCCGGTGAACACCCCTTTGGCCTTGTGGCAATCGGAGCAGACGATCTGCGTGTGCGCCCCCTGCAGGGCAAAGCCGGTCACTTCGTGGAAGAAGCTCTTGGGCTCCCAGTTTGCGGCGGTATGGCACTGTTCGCACTTCGGCCCCATCTTGCCTTTGTGGGCCTTGTCATCATCCTTCCGGTGACAGTCGAGGCATTCGGATTTAACCGGTTTCCAGACTTTTCCTTCATGGCACTTGTCGCACTTGGCGGCGATGTGCTTGCCTTCCAGCGGGAAGCGCGCCTGCGTGTTGTGGTTGAAGTTCAGCTCTTTCCAGTCCTTGGGGGTATGGCACTGTTCGCACGCCTTGTCGCGGAACTGGCCCGCATGGGGATCCTTGTGGCAGTACGCGCTGGAGCAGCTCTTGGCGTCAATGCCCCGGAACGTCTGTATGCCGCCGCCGTTTATCTTGTGGCACTTGTCGCACTTCGTGTTGGCG
>JAHFEJ010000076.1 GCA_023248535.1 Nitrospinales bacterium
CCGGAAGCGGAGGTGATAGAAATCCTTGGATTTCCCGACAGCCCCATCGTGCAGCGGCAGATGATCGTGCGTCAATATGAGATCCCCGAAGAGTTTCCCCCCGCCGCGTTGAAAATCGCCGAGCGGTGTGAAGAGCCGGTGGAAAAAGACCTCAAGGGGCGTTCAGATTTCCGCAACATGTGGGTCGCCACCATTGACGGCGAAGACGCCATGGATTTTGACGACGCGGTCTCGATAAAAGCCATACCCCACGGTTATGAGTTGGGAGTGCACATTGCCGACGTATCCAGCTACGTACATCCGGACAGCGCGCTGGACATGGCGGCCTACGAACGGGGCACGAGCACCTATTTCCCCGGCACCGTGCTGCCGATGCTGCCGTTCCAGCTTTCCAACAATGTCTGTTCCCTCCGTCCACACGTCAACCGGCTCACCCTTTCGGTGATCATCAGGATCAACGGCATGGGGGAACTTTTGGGTTATCAGTTTTCGCCGGGCGTCATCCGCAGCACGCACCGGCTCACCTATACCGAGGTGGCCCGCATTCTGGAAAATCCCGGCGCCGAACCGGACCGGGACAAGACGGCCAACCTTCTGCTGATGAAGGAACTCTGCCTCAAGCTTAATAAAAAACGGATGGCCGACGGCGGCCTTGATTTCGATATCCCGGAGCCGAAAATAGCCCTTGATGAAAAAGGGGAGCCGGTGGGCATAACGCGGGCGGAACGCAATATCGCGCACCGGCTGGTCGAGGAATTTATGCTTACCGCCAACCGCTGCGCCGCGAATTTTCTGTCGGATAAACCGTCGATCTACCGCGTTCATCCCTCGCCCGACAAAATACTCATCGAAGAGTTCTTCGATTTCGCCGCGCGGCTGGGCTATGTCACCAATCCCAAGCAGAACATAATCGTCCGCCTGCAGGATGTCCTGAAGCGGGCCGAAGGCCATGCCGATGAAAAACTGCTCAATTACGTCATGCTGCGCCATATGAAACAGGCCTGCTACCAACCAGAGAACACGGGGCATTTCGGCCTCTCCTTCGACGAGTATACCCACTTCACTTCCCCCATCCGGCGTTATCCCGACCTCATCGTCCATCGCCTCATCAAGGCAAAGCTGGGAGGGGAGAACCGCTATCTCGACCTTGATGGATTGACAGAAGCCGGTGTGCATTGCAGCGCGACGGAACGCCGCAGCGAGCGGGCCGAGCGCGACGTGAAAGACATGCTGAAGGTGCGGTACATGGCGGGGCACGAGGGGGAGATATACGATGGTATCATCACCGGCGTAACCGCGTTCGGCATTTTCGTCGAGATGGGCGACCTGATGATAGAAGGGCTGCTGCGCCTTACCGATCTGCACGACGACTACTACGACTACCATGAAAAAGAGCATATGTTGATGGGGAAGCGTACCAAGCGCATCTTCCGCCTTGGCAGCCCCGCAAAGGTGCTGGTGAAGCATGTGGATGTTTTCAAACGCGAGATAACATTGAACCTGGCGGAGATGGCGGAACAAAAGCCGGGCCGTCCCGGCAAACGTCCGCCCGATACGGGCAGGAAGAAGCCCCCGCGCAAAGAAGGAAAAGGCCGCAGACGCGGCCGTTGATAGCCCGCCGTCTGGCCTTTAAGCCGGTTCTGGTGTAGACTCTGCCATTAATTTAAGGAGATACCGTTTTGAAGAAACCTACTTCCACGAACATCGGCGAAAAGATCGCCAAGGCCAAAGAGACTGCCAAGGGTAAAGAAGGGGCCGAAGGGCGCGCCTTGAAAAAGAAGGTGAAACGCCTGCAGCGCACCAAGCGCAAAATGGCCGTTGAAGCCAAACGCCTCGCCCCCAAGGCCGAAGCAAAAGCCTGATCATCAGGCAAACGTTCCCGGCCCGCCACGAGCGCGGGCCGGTGTTCCGCAGCCCGTGAAACAACCGCGTCATCATGATGCCCTGAAGCGGGGGCTTGAAGCGCTCTGCCGCCGTTTCGACAGGAGCATGCTGTCCCCCGATCCGCTGGAATGCGTCCCGCGTGATGGTGGGTTCCACGATATCGAACTTTCCGCCTTTCTCGCCGCCGCCTTCGCCTATGGCAGGGCGGATCTCATTGTGCGCAATGTCCGCGGCATTTTAGGCGAACTCGGCCCCATGCCGCACGCCGCGCTGATGAAGGGGGATTACCAGGCGCGGTTCCTGGGCTGGAAATACCGTTTCCACAAACGGTCTGATATGCTCTGGCTGCTTGATCGGCTGCGTGCCGTCTATACCGCGCACGGCACACTGGAGAATGCCTTCTGCGCCGCACCGGGCGGAACCGGGACGCGGCTTGCCGCTTTTGCCCGGCTTTTCACTGAGGGTAAAAAGTTATCGGCTGCGAAAAGCTTTCTCGTCCCCTCCCCAGCCAACGGCTCCGCCTGCAAGCGGATGAATCTCTTTCTCCGCTGGATGGTCCGTAAGGATGAGGTGGATATCGGTCTCTGGACGCGGATACCACCGGCCGACCTCATCATGCCGCTCGATGTGCATGTGAACCGTATCGCCGGGCGGCTGGGGCTGGTGAACCCGGCAGGGGCCGCGAATTTTAAAAAGGCGGCGGCATTGACGGAGCGGTTCAGGGAATTCGATCCCGCCGATCCGGTGCGTTATGATTTCGCGCTCTGTTCGCTGGGGAAGCTGGGGCACTGCGAAAAAGAACCCGACCCCGCGGGCTGTCTTGCATGCGTGCTGCGCGAGTGGTGCGGCAAAGCATAATATCCCTCCCGGCTCCGACGCCCGAATTGCGGTAGAATCGGGTATATGAAACAGAAGCCGCGGCGACTTTTCGGGGCGCATATGCCGATAGCCGGAGGGGTGGAGAACGCCCCGCTCTCCGGCCAAAAAGTTGGTTGCGCCGCCATGCAGATATTCACCAAGAACAGCAACCAGTGGCGCGCAAAGCCGTTGGAAGAAAAATCCATCGCCGCCTACCGCGAAAACCTTGCGGCATCCGGCATCTCTTTTGTCGCCAGCCACGACAGCTACCTCATCAACATGGGTTCGCCCGATGCGGCAATGCGCGAAAAATCGCTGCATGCGTTTGTGGATGAGATCGAGCGGGCCTCGTTGCTTGGCATCAACCATCTCGTTTTCCATCCCGGTTCACACATGGGGGCGGGGGAGGCGGAGGGGCTGGCGCATGTGGCCGATTGCATGAACGAGGCGGTCAAGCGCACGCTGAAGCAGTCCGGCGTGATCCTGACCATCGAAACGACCGCCGGGCAGGGAACCAACCTTGGCCACAAGTTCGAGCACATCGCCTTTCTCATCGAAAAGATGAAAAATAAAAAAAGGGTGGGGGTCTGTTTTGACACCTGCCATGTCTTCGCCGCCGGTTACGAGCTGCGCACCGAAGAGGGATACGCGGTGACGTGGAAAGAGTTCGACCGAGTCATCGGCATCGAGAACCTGAAAATGTTCCACATTAACGACAGCAAAAAGGATTTTGGCTCCCGCGTTGACCGGCACGAGCAATTGGGAAAAGGTTTTTTGGGGGAGAAACCGTTTGAGCTGCTGGTGAACGACAAGCGCTTCGTGGACATTCCGATGGTGCTGGAAACGCCGAAGGGGAAAGATTTAAGCGAGGATGTGGAAAACCTTGCGGTGTTGTACCGCCTGATTCATTAACCGGCGCCACTTGCCAAACGCCGCCGATTTAAGTAATGTGCCGGTGGTATGGTTGTTGAAAAGGAGATTATGGGCAATTCGACTGAAAAGCACGGCGGGAATGCCCCGTCGGCGTTGCACAAGGCGGAAGAACTGGTTTTCCCGGTGGCGGCCGCCGTCATAGGCATCGGTTATACGGCCGCCATTCTGGTGAACAATCCGTGGGAAAAGGTGGCCGCATCGCCCCACGCGTGGATACTGATCGCGATTTTTCTGGGGATCGCTTTTTTTCCATTGCGGTCGATGGTGACTCAACTGACGGCGAAGGATGATCCAAGCCGGAAATCCCCTCAATAGCAGGTCGTCGGGGGGGGGCACGGGAGCAATGGTCATGTCAAACGGATTGGATATCAGCAAGGCGATTGAAATTGCCCCCGGTATTTTTTGGGTAGGCTTTGCGGATCCGGGCGCCGGGTTTCATTGCAACCCGTATATCCTTAACGATGGCGATGAAACCGTGTTTTTAGATCCCGGATCGGTACCGCACTTTCCGATAGTCCTCGGCAAGGTGGTGAAGGTAGCTGATCTGAAAAACATCAGGTACATTGTCGCGCATCACCAGGATCCGGATCTCTGCTCCGCCATTCCCCGCTTCGAGGAACTGGTGACCGGGGTGGGGGGGGAACTCCGCATCTGCACCCATACACGCGCCTCGGTTTTGATAAATCACTATGGCACCCGTTCCGATTTCTACCGTGTCGACGCTAACGATTGGAAGCTGACGTTGAAGTCGGGCCGGACGCTCCGTTTCATCTTTACCCCCTTTCTCCATTTTCCGGGAGCGTTCATGACCTACGATGAGCAGTCAAAAATCCTTTTCTCCAGCGATATTTTCGGAGGATTGAGCTTCGACTGGAACCTCTATGCCAACGAACACTATGCGGAGGCGATGAAAGCGTTCCACGAAAACTACATGCCGTCCAACCGCATTATCCGTCACGCGATGGACAAGCTGGATGGCCTCGACATCTCGATGATCGCGCCGCAACACGGTTCCATTATCAGGAAAGAAGAGGTGCGCCGCTATATCGACATCCTGAAAAATCTTGAGTGCGGCGAAGACCTTTTCTAATGTCATCATACAAAGACCTTGTCAACGTCGTCATCAAGCGCGAACTGGGTATCCTTGGCGTGGAGCGGATGCGGGGGGTGCTGGAGGCGCTCAATATTCCCGTCAATGAAGCGGGCCATTGCCTGAAGGAAAAGTGCGGCATGGAAGACCTTGACCAGCTGATGCAGGAGCTTTCCAGCCGATACGGCGCGGTGGCGGTGATGGGGTGCAGAATAGCCGTCGGCCGCTTGGCGCGCGAAGCGAATCTCGAACTTCCCAAAATCCTGATGTCCTAACCCCGCGCCCCGCGCGCCAGGTTATGCCACTGGCACACCGGTCCCGGCTTTAACTGTATAATCACCCACATGACCCGCAAACGCCTATTCATCATCGACTGCGCCGGTTTTTACTACCGCGCGTTCTTCGGCCTTCGGCTCAATCTTTCCGCGCCGGACGGCACCCCCACCAACGCCGTATATGCCTTTAACCGGATGTTGGCAAAAATCATGAAGGGGGAAAAACCCGACCTGCTGGTGGTGGCGCTGGATTCGAAGGGGAAAACATTCCGGCATGATCTCTACCCGGATTACAAGGCGAACCGGCAGGCGATGCCCGACGGACTTTCCGCCCAGATACCGCTCATTGAAGAGTTGATCAAGGCGTACAATCTGCCGGTCCTCAAAGCGCCGGGGTTTGAAGCGGACGACCTGATCGGTTACGCCGCGCGGCACGCCGCCGAAGCGGGCTACAACGTCACCATATTCAGCGGCGACAAGGACATGATGCAACTAGTCGGCGGGCATATCGGCATGTTCGATCCGATAAAAGAAAAGCCGATCGGCCCCGCGGAGGTGAAAGAAAAATTCGGCGTCGCCCCTTCGCAGGTGGCCGACGTGTTGGCCCTTATGGGGGACAGCTCCGACAACATTCCCGGCGTGCCGGGCGTCGGCGAGAAAACGGCGCAAGCCCTCATCGCCGAATACCGCAGCGTTGAAAACCTCCTGGCGCACGCCGGTGAAATAACAAAACCGAAGCTGAAAGCGGCCCTGGCCGAACATGCCGATACGGCCCGCCTCAGCAAGGTGCTGGCCACGATTAAAACGGATTTCGACCTGCCGCTGGATTATGAAGCGTGGCACCGGCGCGAGCCGGATACGGCGCATCTGGCCGCGCTGTTTACGCGGCTCGGCTTCAAGTCGTTCCTGGCCGAGTTGGGGCAGGCCGCCGCTCCAGCCGCCGGGAGGGAGCTTCCGGCTCCGCCGCCGCAAAGGGAAATCGCAAAAAGTTACCGGACCATATTTACCAAAAAAGAGCTTGAAGAGGTAATCGCCATCCTTAATAAAAGCGGCGGTTTTGCGGTGGACACCGAAACCACCTCCACCAATCCGGTCAATGCGGCATTGGTCGGCATTTCCCTCTGCGCGAAAGAGGGGGATGCGTGGTATCTGCCGCTGGCGCACGATTACCTTGGCGCGCCTCCGCAATTGCCGAAGGCGGATGCCCTGAAACTGCTTAAGCAGCCGCTGGAGGATGCCTCCATCCCCAAATACGGCCAAAACCTGAAATACGATATCACCGTGCTGGCAGGGGAAGCGATCGCGGTGAATCCGGTCGGATTCGATACCCTGATCGCTTCCTACCTCACCGCGCCGGAAGAGCGGCGGCACGGCCTTTCACACCTTGCCCAACGGCATCTGGGACTCACAATGATTGGATATGAAGATGTCACCGGCAAAGGGGCCAAGCAGATAACCTTTAACCAGGTCTCCGTTGACCGCGCCACGGAATATTCCGCCGAAGATGCCGATGTGGCGTATCGCCTCACCGGCATACTGAGGGCGGAGATCGAGGCCCACGGGCTGACGGACCTTTACTACAATATTGAGCAGCCGCTCATCGGCGTACTGGCCCGCATGGAGCAAAACGGCATAAAACTGGATGTGCCGCGCATGAAGGAATATTCCAAAGCGCTGGAAAAAAAACTTCACGCCCTCGAAAAAGAGATACACGCCGCTGCGGGGGAAGAGTTCAATATCGCTTCCCCCAAGCAACTCTCCGCCATCCTGTTCGACAAGCTGGGGCTGGCAAAGCAGCGCAAGACCAAGACCGGATCATCCACCGACCAGGCGGTGCTGGAAACGCTGGCGCTGGAACACCCCCTGCCGGCGCTGGTGTTGCGCCACCGCGTGTTGAGCAAGCTCAAATCGACCTATGTGGACCCGCTTCCCGAAATGGTTTCGCCAAAGACCGGACGCATCCACACGTCGTTTAACCAGGCGGTCACGGCCACCGGGCGCTTAAGCTCCTCCGATCCGAACCTGCAAAACATTCCGGTGCGCACGGAGGAGGGGCGCGAGATCCGCCGTGCGTTTGTGGCGGAAGAGGGGAACCTTCTGATATCGGCTGATTACTCGCAGATCGAACTGCGGATTCTGGCGCACCTGAGCGGCGACGCTTTGTTGACGGAATCGTTTAAAAACGACGAAGACATCCATGCCAGGACGGCCCGCGAGATTTTCGGGGCCATCGGCGGGGCCACGCCCGAAATGCGGCGCGCCGCCAAGGCGGTGAACTTCGGCATTATTTACGGGCAGACCGCCTTCGGCCTCGCGCAGGAGCTTGCGGTTTCCCGGCGCGAGGCGCAAGGATATATCGACAGCTATTTCGCCCGCTACCGGGGCGTGCGGGAATTCATCGACGCGACGATTAAGAAGGCGCGCGAAGAGCGGGTTGTCCGCACCATGTTCGGCCGTAAGCGCTCGTTTCCCGAGATCGGCTCGGCCAACCGCGCCGTGCGCGAAATGGCGGAGCGGATGGCGGTGAACACCGTTGTGCAGGGATCCGCCGCCGATCTTATCAAAAAAGCGATGTTGGACATTGCTCCGCGGCTGGGCAAGCTGCATGCCAAGATGCTGCTGCAAGTGCACGACGAATTGATCCTCGAAGCGCCGGAAAAGAATGCCGATAAGGTGAAGGAGACGGTGCGGGAACTGATGGAGAACGCCGTGCCGCTTTCGGTGCCGCTTAAAGTGAGCGTGGAAGCCGCCCTCAATTGGGGCGATATGCACTGACCGCCGCGCGGCGGGATCAGGAGCCGCCGGATTTTCCTTTTGCCTGCTTCCGGGTGGCGCGATGGTAGCCTTCAATAAAAAAGTTGATCGAGCGGCGCACCACTTCTGATTGGGAAACCCCCATCAGTTCCGAAACCTTCCGGAGCGGCTGAAGTTGATCCGTCTCAAGGTGGAAGGTCCGGGCCATCATCTCTTTCTTTCGCGGCCCGGCGAACGGTTCCATTTTATCCATCACACATTCCTTATATATGTGCCAATTGCGGACGATAACGCTGGCGGAGCCTTTCCCGGGCATGTCCAGGGCGGGGCGCCATTAGTGTATTTATTAGTACCATATGATAGGCGTAATGAAAATAGGATAGTTTCCGGCATGGAACGGGATCAGAACATCGCGTCTGAAAGCGCCCCCACGTGTTCGATGCGGACCAGCGCAAGGCCGCCGATGGTTCCGGCATCGCCAGCCCCGGTTTTGGGAATGAAGGCGGTGGTCATTCCCATCCGCGCCGCTTCCTTGAGCCGCTGTTGCAGCGAGGCGACGGGGCGGACCTCCCCGCCCAGCCCCACTTCGCCGATGAACACGGAGCGGGCGCGCGCGGGGCGGTTGCGGTGGCTTCCCAGCAGCGCGGCGGCCAGTGCCAGGTCGGCCCCGGGATCGTCCACCCGTACCCCGCCGGCGGCGGAAACGTAAATATCCTCGCTGTCCAGCATGACGCCGGCCCGCTTTTGCAGGATGGCGGCCATCAGCACGATCCGGTTGTAATCGAAACCGACGGCGGTGCGGCGCGGATTGCCGAAGGCCGTGCCGGTGACCAGCGCCTGCAACTCCACCAATATGGGACGCGTGCCGGAAAGGGTGCAGGCGATCACCGAGCCGCTGACCGCCTCCGATGCCGGAGAGATGAATATTCCGCTGGGGTCTTTAACTTCGATGAGTCCCTCGCCGCGCATTTCGAATACGCCGATCTCGTGCGTGGAGCCGAAACGGTTCTTCACCGAACGGAGGATGCGGAAGTAGTGGTCGCGGTCCCCTTCAAAATAAAGCACGGTATCCACCATATGCTCCAGCACACGGGGACCGGCGATAGCCCCTTCCTTTGTCACATGTCCCACCAGAAAGGCCGGGATGCCCGACCGCTTGCAGACCTGCATGATGAGCGCGGTTGATTCACGCAGTTGCCCCACGCTCCCCGGCGCGGCCCCCAGCAGGGAGGTGTACACGGTTTGTATGGAATCGATAATGACGAGCGCCGGTTTAAGCGTTCCGATCTGCTCCACAATTGTTTCAACGTTTGTTTCGGGATAGATCAGCAGCGGCGCGCCGCCGATGCCAAGGCGGTCGGCCCGCATTTTTATTTGCGCCGCCGATTCCTCGCCGCTGACGTAGAGCACCGGGCCTTTCAGCGCGATGGCGCCGCAGAGTTGCAGCAGCAGCGTTGATTTGCCGATGCCGGGGTCGCCCCCGATCAACACCAGCGAGCCGGGAACGATGCCGCCCCCCAGCACCCGGTCCATTTCCTCCATACCGGTCGGCAGGCGTATCCCCTCGCTGAGCGGTACCGAAGCAAGCGGCTGCGGGCGGCTCCCTTCTTCCGCCAATCCCCGCCGGGTTTTAAGGCCCTCCGGTTTGAGCATTTCTTCCACCAGCGTGTTCCATTCGCCGCAATCGGGACAGCGCCCCACCCATTTCGGCTGGCGTCCGCCGCAGCTTTGGCAGGCGTATACGGTTTTTGCTTTTTTCATTGCGTTCCCCGCATCTGGCCGCTGTAAATGCCCCAATGGATCGCGGCGCGGTAGAGGAACGGGTACCAGAGGTATTGCGGTTTCCGTTTGGCGATGCAGTAGCCGATGTCTCCCGCCAACTCGCGCAGGGCGGTTGCCAGTTCGGCGGCGAGACCGGGCCGTTTGCCGGCCGCCGCGCGGTCGGCCCCGTAGACGCGCGCGTTTTGCATAACCTCTTTCAGCGGAAGATAGCTGTCCTGCATGGCCAGCGCTTCCGGCACATACACCGGTGCAACGCCGTTGCGCCAACACCAGACAGCCGCCGGATCGTGCACCGGTTCCTCCGGGAACGGTTTGGCGATAAGCGCGGCGCGGCTGATGGCGCACTGGTCGATGGTGAGCGCCGCCGATGCGCCCTGCGGCGGATAGCGCCGCCGGAGGTCTTCGATGATGAAATAATTACCGCCGGGAGCGGTGATGTTCCGCCCGAAGGCGGCATCGGCACCGTGCGTTAATGGTTCGGCAAGCCTTTTTAACCAATGGTCGTGCGTTGGCAGTACCCGGTCGGTGAAAAAGACGACATGATCGTTTTGCAGCCCGCGCACCGCCTGGTTGAGCTGCGCGCCGAGGGTTTGGCCCTCATCGCGGATAAGCGATACCGCCGCTTTGGCCATGACCGGAAGAATTTTTGCCGCGCCGTGGCTGCGGTCGATAATGACCAGGTCAAAACCCCCCGCCTGACGGTGCAGTATGCTCCAGATATCGGGGGAGTGAAACTTGCCGTCCGGCGGGAGGATAAGCACCGCCGCCGGTATTTTTTGGGTTTCGGATGTCATAGCGTTATTGATTATCTTCCAGAGTTCTGTATTTAACAACCGCCCCTTTCCAAAAAGAGCTTCTCATAATGGAATTTTTTGCTGTCATGCCGGGCTTGACCCGGCACCCAGAGTACTTTCCTTATAACTTCTCAAGAAAGTTCAAAGGAAAAACTCTGGATCCCCGCTTGCGCGGGGATGACAAAATTAAAGGACGAGGTCAGCGGGTGGATACCTCTTTCCACCAGTTCGGGCTGGCCGATTCCACTTCGCCCGATTGCTGCAACTGGTTGGCGAGGTCGAGCGAGGCCTGTCCGGCGGGGCTTTTGATCAGGTACCAGTTTTGACCGATGGAAAGTTTTTTATCGATCACCAGCCCTTTTGCGGCGGACCAGTCATTCACCTGTTGCGCGGTCCAGTCCGCCTTGAAATTCACCAACACTCCTCCGGGCAACGCCATCAGGCGGCCGGCGGTGGAAGCCCCTTCGTGAAACACCGGCGAAACAGCCGCGCCGGGAGCAACCCCTAGCATGGTCTTGTACGATCCGGCCTGGGCGCGGTATATCGTCGCGCCGCCTTTCATCCTGGTGGCTTGCGCGCCGGGAAGGGCGGATCTAACGGCGGCCGGTGTTGCGCCAAACACAGCCACCAGCGTGTCGTCCAGCAGCAACGGGCGTTGTTTGCCGCCATCGTAGTAATAATCGGCCGCCGGCCCGGCAGCCATCGCGGCGGAGCCGGACAAGATGCATAGTACCAGCGCCACAAGAGCCATTTTTGCGGACAGTATCTGTTTCATGGCGTCAATTCCTTTATAAATAATATTCATCGGCCGCCTCAGTGCCCGTGGACCGCTAAGTTCCAGGATGTAAGATTCCCGGTGTTGTTTGCCAAGCCGTCGCTGACTGAAAGCGTCCATGTTCCATCGGCGGCTTCGTTAATGAGCCGCGCCACGCCGAACCGGAATCCGCCGTTGAGCAGGTTGCCGCAGGCGACGGCAACGTTGTTGGCGGCGCAGTTATGCGGCAGGGTCAATGTGCTTACGGTGCCCGCCGGACTGGTAAGCGTGATCTTCAGATCGCCGAATTGGGCGTGGGTGCTGTCCACCGTAACGTCGACAAATTCGATTTTTGTGATGCCGCTGCTGGCGATCGCTATTGCGCTGGTGGTGGCGGCGCCGTACGCCGCGGAGGTGGTGCCGATTCCATCGGAGATGGCGGCGGAGGTGGTGTTGCTTCCCGTCTTCGTCACTAGTGAGGTGGCCCCCCCCACGCTTGTCCATGTAAGTGCGGCGTTCACGGCGGCCAGCGTATCCACCGCTCCGTAGCCATAGTTTTCGTTGATGTGAAGGCCTGCGCCGTTCAGACCCCAGCTTGCCGTCTGGGTGGGATCATTCTTGCGGGCCGTGGTGGCCAGAATGAGCCGCACATCGCGGAACGTGAGGTTCGGGTTGGCCTCAAGGATCAACGCCACGGCGCCGGTCACTTCGGGTGTCGCCCCCGATGTGCCGTTCATGCATTTTGTGTAGTTTGTGTTGGTCAGGTCGGTGACACCCGCGGTGGCCGTGGTGTTAATCCCCGCGGCGCCGCTTATATCGGTGGTGGTTAGGGCGTGGGTGCTGCAAAATTCGCCGCCGAATCCACTCACCAGCACGTTGGAACCTTGTTCGGAATAGGATGCCGCTTTTCCCGTGTCGTTGAGCGCGGCCACGGCGATGACACCGGCGTAATTTGCCTGTCCGTCATAATCCGACCGGTCATTGGGCCATCCGTTCCCCGCCGCCCAGGTATAAATTATTCCTTTGCCGCCGCGTCCGGTGGTTATGCCGTCGTTGATGGCGGTTTGCCAGGTGGCCGAAGAGGGTTGCAGTGTACCGGTACCGTCCGCCGCCCCCCAGCTGTTGCTGGATACGCTGTTGGCGCTTTTGCCGCGGGTCATGGCGTCGGCTTCGTTGGCGGTGCTGCTGCTTTGCAGCAGGTTATAGCCCACCAGTTCGGCGTTCATCGCCACGCCAACAGTTCCCATCCCATTGTTGCCCACCGCGGCGGCAAGGCCGCCACAGGCGGTGCCATGGGCGGAATTTCCGGTGATGAGGTTGGTGGCGGGCGCCGCGCCGGTTAGATAATCCCAGCTATCGGCCTTTAGCGCGTTGGCCGAAAGGTCTTCGTGGAGGATATCCAAACCGTCGTCCACGATGGCGATCCGCTGGCCGCTCCCTTTGTGGGTGGTCCAGACCTTTTCAACATTCAGGTCTTCTCCGGCGGTTCCCGCCACGCCGGTGGCTCCGGTCTGGCCGGTGTTTTTAAGGTGCCACTGATCCGCGAAAAGCGTATCGTTGGGGGCATATGCGGCGTTGCCGGAAATGCTGGCTACCGGGGTAACGCTTGCTTCGGAAGAGGCCGCGCTTTCGCCCGCGGCATCCGATGCGGTTACGATGAAATAATAAGTGGTGCCGTTGGTAAGGCCGGTGACCGGCTGATTAGAGGCCGCGCTGGCCACTTTGGTTCCATTTGCCTTCGTCACCCCCGCGGCGGTTCCGTAATACACGTTATACGATGTCGCGCCGGTCACCGCGCGCCAGTGAACCATCGCCTGCCCGTTGCCGGCGGATGCTCCAACATTACCGGGGGCGCTTATCGCCGCGTTGTTGCCGTTTCCCCCGCTTCCGGTACTGCCGGTGCCCGAGCCGCCGCCGCACGCGGAAAACATCATGGCAAAAAATATTGCCACCAGGAAAAAATTCAGGTATTTTTTCACTTCCGATACTCCTCCAGGTGATAGTGGGTCAACAGTTCGGTTCATG
>JAHFEJ010000009.1 GCA_023248535.1 Nitrospinales bacterium
TATCAATGAACGGAGGTGGACCGTGTTTTTAATATTGGCATACAAGAACCTGTGGCGCAATTTGCGCCGGACGGCGTTGGTCGAGCTTTCCATAATTTTCGGCGTGCTGGTGATCGTTTGCACGGGGAATTTCCTTAACGGGATGCAGCGCAACTGGGCCTTGATGGAGATCAACTCCAATACGGGGGCCTTTCAGGTGGAGCATCGGGATTATCAGGAAATGGGGAAGGCCGAACCGCTGAAGGTGACATTGGAAAACGCCGACGCGCTGGTTGATAAAATCGGCAAAATGCCGGGCGTTCACGGGGCTTTCGGGAAACTGAAATTCACCGGCATGGTGAGCAGCGGCCTCAAGAGCACGTTTTTCGACGGGGTGGCCGTGGACGTTGTCCGGCAGAAGGAGACCCTGTTCACGCAGGAGAACCTGATCGTGCGGGGGAAGCCGCTGGATGAAACGCCCGGCGGAGTCATCTTGGGGGCCGACCTCGCCGATTCCCTCGGCATAAAAATCGGCGATTCGGTGACGATCGTGGTGCAGACCTTCCACGGCGGGCTGAACCTTACCTACGGAACCCTGGTGGGGACGAAGAACGGGCGGCATTTTCCTTCGGCCACGTATCTGGAGGTGCGGCTGGACGAAGCCCAGAAGCTGCTCAGGGTGTCCGGCCGCGTTTCGCAGGTGGTGGCCGGAGCGGCGGATTTCGATGGTATCCCCGCGCTGGCGGAAAAGGTGAACGCGGAGTTACGCGGTGAAAAAACGCCGTTTGTGATACGGAACTATCCCGAGCTTATCCCCAATTACTCCCGCGGGATCGCATCGTTCAAGCTTGTTTCCAGGATCGTCGGTTTTGTGCTGTTTGTGCTGGTCGGCGGCGGGATCGGCAACGTGATGGCGATGGCGGTGATGGAACGGAAAAGGGAGATAGGGACGATGCGCGCCATGGGGATGGAAAAAAACCAGGTGCGGCGGCTGTTCCTCGCCGAAGGGTTTATCGTTGGCGGGGTCGGCGCCGTGGCGGGATTGATTTTGGCAAGCGCGCTGACCCTGCTGGTCGCGGCGCATGGCGGGGTGCCTCTGCCTCCGCCGCCGGGAACCAACGAGGCTATCTCCATTGTTCCGGTGATCGATCCGGTGATGAGCGTTTTTGGCGTCGTTATGCCCTTTTTGGTGGGCTTGTTCGCGGCGTGGTGGCCGGCATCGGCATCGGCGAATATGAGTCCGGTACAGGCTTTAACGGAGGTGTGATCATGAAACGTATACGGCTTATGGCGATGCTGGTTATGGCGGGCATGGCGCTTGCCGCCACGCCGCGGATGAGTTATGCGGGCGATGCGGGGGCGTCCGCGCTGGAGATATTGGACCGGGCGGACGACCACTGGGACCTGAACCTCAGGAACTCCCTCGTGGAGATGGAGCTGCTGGTCTACCGCGAAAATGAACTGCGCACCACGTACAAGATGAACCTGAGGTATCAGGACAATTACCACGTGCTTGCCGAAACCACCTATCCGCCGCGCAACGAGGGGGAAAAGATGTTGCAGGCGGGGAAAAGGAACTACTGGCTGTTTCTGCCGAACATCAACAAGGCGGTGAAAATATCGGAATCGAACAGCCTGTCGAACAGCGATTTTTCCAATACGGACATACTCTCCCCGCGCCTGAGCGCCGAGTACGCGCCTAGTATCGCCGGCACGGAGAAACTGAACGGCGTGGAGACGTATAAACTCGAACTGCTGGCGAAAAGCGAGGACACCCCGTACGCCAAGATCGTGTATTGGGTGCGCAAAAGCGATTTTGCCCCCCTCCGGCGCGACTATTACACGTTTTCCCAACAGCTTCTCAAGCGGCTGGACATGCGCTCCGCCGCCAAGGGGATGAACGGAATGCCGGATACGTTTGTGATGAGCAGCGTTCTGGAAAAGGACAAGAAGACCGTGCTCCGGTTCCTCAAGTACACCCCGAAAGTTGCATATCAGGAGGATACCTTTTCCCCCGGCGCGCTGATGAAACGGTGAGGGCCGGGGATGTGGCGTGGAGGATGCTATGAAAAAGAGTTACGCATTCCTTTTGGCGGTCTGGATTTTGGCGGGCGGGCCGTGGTTATCGGTTGCCGATGCCGCCGGTGCGGAAGAGCCATTCGGGGCGGAAGACCCGTTTTCCGTGCTCGAAGGCGCGCAAGGAATGCAGGTTGATAGCCCGGCTCCGCAAAAAACCGGGCGCAAACCGGAGGTAAGGGCTGAGGTGTTTTTTAAAGGGTACGAGGCGGATATCAGCAACGCCTCCCGCATCAATCCGGGCAACCGCATTCAGGACTTGAAGGAGTTCACCGGCTCCGTCGAAACGCGCATGACGGTGGCGGACTATCTCAACCGGCAAGAGACGGTCCGTTGGCTGTTCAAAGGATTCGCGGCCGGGTCGAATTACCACCTGGCGGACGGCACGCCGCGCAACAAGGAGGCGCGTGTCGATGAGCTGTTCGTGGACTGGAAAGGGGATGATTTATTCGTGAGCATCGGCAAGCGGCGTATCAACTGGGGCCATGCGCGGGGATTCAATCCGGTGAATGCCGTGGCGCCGCCCAGAGACCCCATCAACCCCAATTACCAGACCGAGGGACGGCCGATGATATGGGGCAGCCTCCGCGGCGCGCAGGGAACCGTTGATGTAATTCTCACGCGCAACTACGACGGGAATTGGAACAGCGACCAGAACCGCTGGGGATTGAAGTGGGGGGGCGCGCGGGGCGATACCGACTACGCTTTGTATTATTTCGATGGCGCTCCCTATCCTGATGGCAGGGCCTATGAGCGAATGGCAGGCGCCTCTTTTACCGCCGTTGCGGCCCCGGGGATCACGCTCTATATGGAGGCGGCGGGAGTTGAGCGGAATTACCGGAACTATTATGCGCCAAACGGCGGCATACAGCGCAAAAGCGGCGGGTTCTTTCAGGGCGTTATCGGTTCGTCGCTCGACATGGGCGGCAAATCGGGACTGTTTGTTGAATATTTCTTTAACGGCCAAGGGTATTCCGGGGATGAGCGTATCAACTATCTGCAAACTGCCGATGCGCGCCTGGGAAACGGTTCCGATAAAACGTTGATGGAGGATTTTACCGCGCTTGCCATGAACCGGAGCTACATCCTGGCGAGCCTCAATAAGGAATTCCGCGAAAAATACACCTTCGCTCTCAGCGTACTCATGGCCGGGGACAGCTCTTCATCGACACGGGCGGAGGTTGCTTATGCGCTTTCGGATTATTACGAGGCGCGGATGGTTTATCTGTACAACGCGGGCGGCCGGGATACCGAATTCGGCAACAGCCCGTACAAGGGATTATTCGAGATCGGGATCAAGGCAAGTTTTTAACCAAGGAGGAATTTATGGATATCAGGTTGAACTCGGTTAGCAAGGAATACAAACTCGGACGGACAACGGTGCATGCACTGAGCGAGGCGTCTATGGTGGTGGAGCAGGGGGAATTTGTCACCATCGTCGGCCCTTCCGGCAGCGGCAAGTCCACGCTGTTGCACTTGTTGGGCGCGCTGGACCAGCCGACTTCCGGCGAAATCCTGATGGACGGCGTGCAGGTGAACAATTTGGACGACAGCCGCCTTGCCCAAATACGCCGTGACAACATCGGTTTTATTTTCCAGTCGTTCAACCTGATTCCGGTGCTGAGCGTCTTTGGCAATGTTGAATTTCCCCTGTTGCTGAAAAAGGTGCCGAAGGAAGAGCGGCGGGAGCGCGTGTACGCCATACTGGGGCGCGTGGGGCTGAGTGAAAGGGCCGGCCATAAGACCGAGGAATTGAGCGGCGGCCAACGCCAGCGTGTGGCGATAGCCCGCGCGCTGGTCACCAACCCGGGCATCATCCTCTCCGACGAGCCGACCGCAAACCTCGACTCGAAGACGGGAAAAGAGATTATCGAGTTGATGCGCCGCCTCAATGCCAACCAGAAAGTAACGCTGGTCTTCGCCACCCACGACCCCAACATCGTCGCCGGCGCGCGCCGCGTGGTAAGGATACTCGATGGAAAGATCCAGGATGGCGAAATATGAAAACCGTGTTTGGGTGTATCCTTTTGCATTTAGCGTTCCCAAAGCCATTTGCATGCCTTATATTATTCGATCAATAGGGGCAATTCAGGGATATGCCCAAGTGCTGCGTTTTTATTGGTGAGGCCGTGAATTATTCGGAGTGGCCGGAGAAGGAAGAATGAATACGGAAGAGATGGGCGAGTCCTTAAAAAAAGTTGAAGAGGCTCTCCACGAGATACACGTGGCGGAAAACCGGGAACAGTGGCTTTCGTGGCTTTCCCTTTCCACCGCCATCATCGCCGTGTTCGCCGCGATAGTGGGGCTGTTTGAAACCCAGGCGACCTCCCGGACGCTGCTGGAGAAGAATGACGCGATCCTCCTGCAAAGCAGGGCGAGCGACCAGTGGAGCTACTATCAGGCCAAAAGCATCAAGGGGCACATCTACGAAGTGAACGCCGGGCTGTTCCCCGCGAAACAAGAAGAGTTTCAGAAAATGACCGGGAAATACGACCAGGAGAAAAAGGAAATAAAAGAGAAAGCCGAATCGCTGGAAAAACAGTCGGAAGAAAGATCGGCGGCCAGCGAAAAATATTTTGAGCAGCACCATGTCTTCGCCGTCGCGGAAACCTTTTTGGGGATATCCATTGCCGTTGCCTCCATCGCCGCCCTTACCCGCAAAAAAATGGCGTGGTACTTTTCGCTGGGGCTGTCGGGTTGCGGGGTGGCGGCGTTCGTTTTCGGCTATTTCGCCAGATAACCGTTTCGGCGGGTTCTCCCCGCCGGCATCTTAATTTCGGTTGGTGGTGGCCTTTAGGCCATTTGCGGGGTATATTCACATGACGTCGCAAACTGTTTCGTATTGGAGATGAAGGAGGGATAAGTCCCGCCAATACCTGATATTTGCCCTTGAGGGGTGATACTTGAGTTATCTGGCAAAAAAAGACGTATCGGCCCTTTTGGAATGCGCGCGGATCATGTATGCGGGAGTGGGGCGCGCGGATTTCCACATCCATGTCATCACGGCTTTAAAGCGGGCGTTTTCCTCCACCGTGGCTTTATGGGCGCGGATGGATGTTGATGGCGCGGGACCGCCCGCCATGACCGTCTATTCATATCCGTTAGGGTATTTTCCCCCCACGTTCTGCCACGATTTATCGGCGCTTGCCCATTACCACCCGGCGTTTATAGTGCCGGCGCTCGCGCGCGGCTTGCCGCTTCCTAAAGAATGCATGCGGCCAATACGCAAGAAATTCTCGCGCGGGCTTTTGGCCCAGAGGGCGGTGCGTATCTCCGATGCTGAAAGCAGGGCGCAATTTCGCGGTACGCCGCTTTACCAGGAGCTTTTCCGGCCGCTTGGCCTGGAGTTCCAGATGGGGTTTTTCTCCATGCGGGAGGACGCTTGGATGGGAGCCGTCATCTTTTGCCGCGACCGCGTGGATTTTTCGGAGCGGGAGAGACGGATGCTGGACATGCTGGTCCCGCACATTAGGCGCGCTTTCGCCCACGACAAGGCCGTCACTCTGCGCGAACCGGGCGGGCTTTCGTCCGCCGTCGCTTCAGCGCCGAATATTTACGAATGCAACGCGCTGGCCGTAAGCCCCTCCGGCGGCCTAAAGTTTTGCACCGGCGGGGCAAAGCTCCTTTTGGAAAAACATTTTGGAGAGCGGGCCGTATCCCGCGGCCGGTTGCCCAGCGCCATCATGGAGTGCTTTGCAGCCGACGAGCGGGGCGGTATCCTGTTGTCCGTGCCGGGGCCTTTTGCTTTAAAGTCCCGTCATGGCGGACTTTCCGCGCTTGTGGGCGCCAACGGCCCGGATGGCGCGATCCCGCTTTATCTTTATGAAGCCGTTCCCCCGGCCCGCGCACGCGCTACGCTTACGGATCGCCAGAGCGACGTTCTTTATTGGGTCGCCTCCGGGAAGACCAACAAGGACATCGCCCAGATACTCGCTATAAGCCCTCTTACGGTGCGCGCCCATCTGGAACATATTTATAAAAAACTCGGCGTGGAAAACCGCACCGCCGCCGCGGCCTTCGCCACAAGCCCGTCCCCCGTCAATCAATAAAATTCACTTGATGGCGGGGAATATCCCGGATTCATTGCTGGGCGCGACATATGACAAACGTCCTATTTACGTTCCGCGCGGGGAGTTGTTTAATGCGCCTTATGGGCCGCCAGTCAAGAACTTCTACTAAGGTAAGAAGAGGCCTTATCGGAAGTCTACCGGGTATATCCGTTTGATTCTCTAAAGCTATTGCATATTGCAAGGAGGCTTGGGTGAAATATTCTATATCGAAAAGCGTGGCAGTCTTTGGACTCGTCTCGGTTTTATTCCTCGGTTGTAGCGGTGGCGGATCCACCGGCGCCCCCGTACCTCTAAAAAGCTCCGATCCCTGTATAAACGCCGCAAGCAAATGGGCGCTGTGGACCAACGGCGCCTGCCTTAGGGGAGCGAACATCGGCTTATCCGTTAGGGATGCCGTAGACACATGGCCGGATCTTGTCGGCCCGCCGTACACGCAGGTTGATTTCGACAATTTGGCCGCCATGGGGGCGAACGTGGTGAACATATCCGGTCCGGGACTTTGGACGCAAACTCCGCCGTACCAACTGGACTTGCAGGTGCAGGCCAGCCTTGACAACATCCTGGCAATGATTCAAAAGGCCAACATGTTTGCGGTGATAACAGCCAGGATGGGGCCCGGAAGACTGGAACTCGATTTTCAAACCGCCAAACCGGCCGTGGTTTGGACGGACGCGGCCGCCCAGCAGGGATGGGTGGATATGTGGCGCTACATGGCGAACCGGTATAAGAACAACCCCATAGTGATCGGATATGACCTGATGGTCGAGCCGAACGCCAATACCGTTCAATTCCAGCCCGCTACGTTAGACACCCCCGGGTTATTTTACCCGCAATACGCCAACACGCTTTACGACTGGAACCCGCTGGCGAAAAAAATAACCGGCGCCATCCGGCTGGTGGACAAGGACACGCCGATATTGGTTGGCGGCATGGGCTATAGCGCCGCTACATGGCTCGGCGCCATCGTTTCCACCGGCGACTCCAAGACCGTTTACATGGCCCACCAATACGAGCCGCAAGCGCTATATACCCATCAGCCCGCTCCTTACGCCAACACGTACGGCACATCTTCGGGTACATTCACGCGCGCGGATCTGCTTACGCAATTCGCATACCTGGCCTCGTTCAAGGCTGCGCGGGGCGTACCCGTCGGCGTAAATGAATTCGGCGGCATGCGGTTTCAACCCGGCATGGATCAATTCCTGAACGATGAAATGGACCTGTTCGAAACGAACGGCATCAACTACTCCATTTGGCTTTGGGAAACCAGTTGGGCGGGACTCACTTACGACCAGTTTAACTACAGAAGGGGGATGGATCCGAACAACCACATTGACGTAAGCCCCAACCCCCTAACGACAGTGATTAAAAAATATTTCAGGAAAAATACCGTATTTCCCTTGAACAGGAGTTACTGATGAAAGTAAATTCTAAAATGAGCGTGGGGGGAATGGTATTCATAAAGAACGCTGTATTGCGAAGCACGGCGGTCTTTGGCCTCGTTTTGTTTTTATTCCCCGGTTGCGGCGGAGGCGATGGTTCCTCCACGCCACATTCCGGCACGGGCACCGCTCCCGCCGTAGGGCCTAATACGAGTTTTGTGGCGCCGAACGGGAATGATTCCAATCCGGGAACGATCGGTCAACCTTATCTCACAATTCAAAAATGCGCCACAACCGTTGCCAGCGGATGGACTTGCCAGATTCGCGCTGGAACATACCATGAGACGGTGACGCCCAATTCAGGGATAGTTCTTACCTCCTATAACGGGGAATCGGTGACTATCGATGGCAGTGATTCGGTGACCGGTTGGACACTTCATCAGGGCTCAATTTATAAGGCTAGTGCAAACCTCTCTTCCGGGGATACGAACCAACTATTTGTCGGGCAGCAGATGATGACCGAGGCCCGGTGGCCTAATGGAGACGACCTTTTCCACGTTAATTGGGCCACGGCGCAATCGGGCACCACTACGACTCAACTCGTTGACTCCAACTTGCCAAATATTAATTGGACTGGAGCGAAGATTCATCTTTGGAGCGGCACCGACCCGTGGGCCCCGCAAACTGGCACAATCACCGCTTCGCAAAATGGCCAGATGACCTTTAGCGTTGATGGTGCTTCCTGGCGCACTTACATAATTCCCCAGGTCGGCGGGTATTACTATTTATTTGGCAGCCTGGGAGCATTGGATACCCAGCGTGAATGGTTTTATGACAATAACACCAAAACTTTATATTTTTGGGCTCCGGGAGGCGCGAACCCTGGGACTCTGGATGTGCGCGCCAAGCAACGGCAGTTTGCTTTTGACTTGAGCGGAAAATCCAATGTGACGATCCAAAACCTTAACTTGTTTGCATGCACCATCACTAGCGATTCTTCCAGCACGAAAAATACCATTAGCGGGATCACGGCAACCTACGTCTCGCACTTTACAACGCTCCCGGATAATCCTGGGCAGCCTTCTTCCTACTGGTTTGACCATCTTCAAGACAGCGGTATTGTAATCAATGGCTCTGGGAATATTTTGCAAAATAGCACCATTTCTTACAGTGCCGGAAATGGCGTTGCGCTTTTGGGAAGCAACAATGTTGTCAAAAACAATTTGATTCACCACGTTGATTACATAGCCAATGAGTCTGCCGGCATTACTTTATTCGGCACGGGTCAAGTCATCCGGAACAACACTATATGGGCTAGCGGTCGTTATTCCATCTCCCCAAGTACAATGGGAATTTATTGGAACACCGCTCCCAATAATGCCGACATTAGTTATAACAATGTATTCAATGCAATGATGCTTTCGCGTGACGGTGGTGAGATTTATTCCGGTGTTCCCCTGGCAGTCACTGGTAGCCGCATCCACCACAATTGGATTCATGATACTAATTCACTCTATCCGGGGCCAGCGGACACTTATCCATTGTCAGGCGTTTATTTGGACGAGGCTAGCAGCGGATGGGAAGTAGATCAAAACGTTTTGTGGAACAACCAGTACCACGATATTTTCTTGCATTACTCGACAAGCGGATACACGGGTCCAATGACCAGTAATGTCCATAACAATTCCATGCCTGACGTGGGTAACACGGCCTACATCTGGCTCCAGGATATTTCAAACTGCGGTAGCACGCAAGTTATCAACAATCTTGCCTTAGTTAGTGTGCTTCAAACGAATTCAAACTGTAACGTAACCAATAACAACTCCACGGCGCCAGGCGCAACGGAAATGACTGGGCCGGTTCAGGTGGGTTGCAATTTTGCCGGCTGTTCTTCTGATGGCCCACCGGCAATTTCGGGAGGATCGGTCTCTGCCTCGATAGTTTATTCGCCATACAATCTTAGTGTTTCCGCGGGGCAATCGGCCACTTTTAGCGTGATCGCGGCGGGGTCTGCGCCCATTGGTTATCAGTGGCGGAAGAATGGCGTAAATATCCTCGGCGCAACAAGCCCGAGTTATACGACACCAGCGGCTGTCTCTTCAGACAATGGCGCGGTATTTACCGTCCATGTTGGAAATTCTGTTGGAAGCGTTGATAGCGCCTCCGCGGTCCTTACGGTTAATTAAGGGGAATTCAGGAGGAAGCCGGCCATGGAAGAATATTCTAAGTCCGTTTTGCGAAGCGGTGCCCTGGCGCTTTTTTTTTCTTGCCGGGTGCAGCGGTCCGGGCGGCCGGCAAACATCGGCTGTGTGGAACAACGGTAAACCGGGAATCATCGTTTCCGCGTATTTTGACAGCAGCGGGGAACTTTGGAACACTCTCGCATCGGCGGCGTCAAGGGTTAGGCTGATTGCCATAGCAAACGTCAACAATGGGCCAGGTGCCGTAGCCCTTTCGGAATATAGCTCGGCGTTCAACGCCCTCTCGAATGCGGGAGGCAAAACCGTCGGGTATGTTTTCACCTCATAATCGCCTTGGGTTCTAGGTTGCAGATCCGAAAACTTTCTTGCTCTTCTTTTATCGGAAATTCCGTTGGAGGTCTTGTTTGAAATGGCGCGGTTGGCGCATCGGGAGGATTTGGCGGTTCTGACGCCGCTGTAAAAATAGAAAGAATTGCACGAAACAATTTTCGCACTTTTCCGCCATCCGCCGCGTGCTAGACTGACTGCATATGGAATCATCCGCATCCGTCAAAAAACTAAGCGAGGAGTTTCAAAAACTTCCCGGCATCGGCCGCAAGACCGCCGAGCGGTTGGTTTACGCCCTCCTCAAGGACAAGGATCAACGGGCGGCGCAGCTTGCCCGCGCCTTGATGGATCTCGTTGAAAAAGTAACACTATGTTCCATTTGCGGCGGCATCACCGAGGCGGATCCATGCGAGATATGCACCTCTGATAAACGGGATAAAACGGTCGTCTGCGTGGTGGAACAGCCTCTCGATATCGCTTTGTTGGAGCGCACAGGCGGCCACAGCGGCCTTTATCACGTGCTTGGCGGCACGCTGTCGCCGTTGGACGGTATCGGCCCCGAAATACTGCGGATTGAGCAGTTGCTTAAACGGGTTAAAACAGCTACGATAAAAGAGGTTATTGTCGCCACCAATCCAACCGTGGATGGTGAGGCCACAGCCCTTTACCTCTCAAAGGTGTTGCGTCCTTTGGGAGTAAAAGCAACGCGGATAGCCCGCGGCGTTCCCGTAGGGAGCGATCTTGAGTATGTGGATGAAATTACGCTGGTTAAATCCATCGAAGGACGCAGGGAAATATAAAAACAACGGGGTTTTTGGTATAACGTTGGGAGAACTAAATGCACAAGTTGCCTATCACAAACAAGCTGGGATTTTATGAAATCCGCATGGCGAGCATCGGCGGGTTCGGCGCGAACGTCGCCGGCAAAATGCTGGCCGAAGCGGGGGTGTTGAAGCAGGGGTACAACGGCTCCAACTTCTCAAGTTACGGTTCGGAGAAAAAAGGTTCGCCCGTTTCGGCGTTCGTCCGTTTTTGCGCGCCGGATGTCAATGTGCGGGTGAACGCTCCGGTGACGGAGCCGCACATGCTGGTGATTTTCCTTGAAGCGATTGCCAAACTTCCCGGCATGCTTTCCGGCGTGACGGAAGAAACCACCGTGATTTTAAACACCCACATGGATGTGGACACCGCACGCGATTATCTGGGCCTTGCCGCCGGTACATTGGTGGTGGTGGATGCCATGAAGATCGCGGTGGAGGAGAAGACCCGTGTCAACACCGCGTTGCTGGGCACCATGGCGGCGGTCTCGGGCTTCCTGAGCCAGGATGCGCTGAAGGAGATGATGCGGGAGACCTTCGGTAAGAAGTATCCGCAGACCGTGCCGGCCAACATCAAGACGTTCGAGCGCGGTTCCAGCGAGTATGTGTCCAAAAAGTTCGCCTACGACGGCAAGTATAGCAAGACGCCGTTTACCCGCTCCGGCCAGAAGCTGGGATACTTGAACCAGCCGATTGGCGGGGTTATCCCGGCCGCGGGCAATTCGATGTTCAAAGACCTTTCCGCATCGCGTTCCGGCTATGTACCGGTGCTGAACCGCGGCAAATGCACCAGCTGCGGCGAATGCGACATCACCTGCCCCGATTACTGTTTTGAGTGGCAGGAACAGACGGGCAAGAAGGGGAAACCCGAAATGGTTCTCCAGAAATTAAACTACCAGTACTGCAAGGGGTGCCTGCGCTGCGTCCTGATCTGCAAGTTCGAGGCGCTTACCACCCATGTGGAATACGAAGTCAAAAAATCCGTGATCGACAACGGTTACGTTAATGACATAAAGGAGATCGCATGAGCCACGCAACATCCGAAACCAAAACGGTCAAGCCGGGCACTGTCGAACAGGTTGTCGACTTCCTCAGCGGCAACGAGATGGCCGCCACGGCGGTCGCCCAGATCAATTACCATCTGATGGGCTATTACCCGATCACTCCGTCCACGGAAGTGGCGGAGTATCTCGATGAAATGTACGCCAATGGCGATCACGGCGTCCGCATGATTCCCGCCGACGGCGAGCATGGCGCCGCGGGCATCTGTTACGGCGCGTCCACGGCTGGGGGGCGCGTGTTCAACGCCACTTCCGCCAACGGCCTTCTCTATTCCATAGAGCAGCTGCCGGTGCAGTCCGGAACCCGTATGCCGATGGTTTTGAATCTCGTCTGCCGGTCGGTTTCCGGTCCGCTGGACATCCGCGGCGACCACAGCGATCTGTACAGTACGCTTAACCTCGGCTGGATCATTTTCTGCGCCAAGGATCCGCAGGCGACGTATGACATGATCGCCATCGCCACCAAGGTGACGGAGCACATGGATGTCCGTTTGCCGGCCATCGTCGCCAACGACGGCTTTTTCACCAGCCACCAAAAGCGCCGGGTGTACCGTATCGCCGCCGACAAGGACTTGCAGGATTTTGTTGGGCCATACAAATATGTTCACAGTTCGGTCGATCCAAACAATCCGACCACTTTTGGGCCGTACATGAACGACCCCGACCAGATAAACAACAAGAAGCAGCTGTCGCTGGCGATGGCCGCTTCCGTCAGCGTCATCGACGCGGTGTACGATGAATGGGCCAAGCTTGCGGGCCGCCGTTACAGCCGCCTCGAGACATACAAGATGGAAGACGCCGAAGTGGCGATCCTTATCCTCAACTCCGCCGCCGACACCGCCATGGAAGCGGCCGATGCGATGCGCGCGCAGGGGAAAAAGGTGGGGGTTTTGTATCCCACGGTGTTGCGCCCGTTCCCGGCGGAAGAGCTGCGCAAGGCCTGCAAGAATGTGAAGGCCTTGCTGGTGGCCGACCGCGCCGACGTGTACGGCGCGCAAGGGGGGGCGATGACGCTCGACGCCAAGTCCGCGCTTAAGGATGACACCAACAACAAGACCCTCGTGATGAGCCGTATTTACGGGTTGGGAGGCAAGGACTTCCTGGATCTCGACGCCATTGAGATGTTCAACCTGGCGCTTGCCGCTTCCGCAAAAGGCAAAGTGGACGTGACATACGATTATATCGGCGCGGAACCGGGCGATCCGTCATACAGCATTCCGGCGAAAAATCCGGCGATCACCAAGCAGGCCTCCAGCCCCGGCATACTCAGCGTCACCAAGGACGAGGCGACCGGCCAACTGGTGGTGAAAGGGGTGAAGCAGCGCGAACTTACCAAGCTGCCTACCCGCATCGCCCCCGGCCATGGCGCATGTCCCGGTTGCGGCATTTTCCCGAATATAAGCACGTTCCTCAAGGGGATCGAAGGCCATGTGGTGATGCTGTGGCACACCGGCTGCGGCATGGTGGTCACCACCGGGTATCCCTCCACCGCATTCAACATCACGTACATCCACAACCTGTTCCAGAGCGGTGCGCCCACGCTTTCGGGCGCGCTTGAAATGTTCAAGGAGCGCCAGCGCCGCGGCGAGATACCCGCCGGCGAAGAGATCACCTTCATCATGGTGACCGGCGACGGCGGCCTCGATATCGGGCTGGGACCGGCCCTCGGCACCGCCATCCGCAACCACAAGATGATCATTTTGGAATACGATAACCAGGGATACATGAACACCGGCCACCAGCTTTCATTCGCCACGCCGTTGGGGCACAAAACCTCCACTTCGAACGTGGGGCCGATGGAGACGGGGAAGACGTTCCATCACAAAGACAGCGCGCAGCTTTTCGCGGCGACGCATATTCCCTACGTTTTTACCGCCACTGAAGGCAACTATAAAGACCTTATCCGCAAGGCGGCAAAGGCCCAGTGGTACGCCCGCAATGAGGGGCTGGTCTTTGGCAAGCTTTTCTCCGTCTGCCCGCTGAACTGGGGACATCCGGATGACATCGGCAACGAACTGTCGCAGTTGGTGGTCGACATCAATTTCTTCCCGCTCTATGAGGTGGAGCACGGCGTCACCACGCTTAACTACGACCCCGAAGAAAAAGGGACCAAGAAAGATGTTACCGAATGGCTGGGGAAAATGGCCAAGACCAAGCACTTGCTGAAGCCGGAGAACAAGCCATTGGTGGATCGGTTCCGCACCGAGGTGGAGCGCAGATTCCAGAGAATTAAGGCGATGTCGCAACATCCCTTGTTGTAAAACCTTTATCGTTAGGACATATGCAAGGGTGGCTGGAGGGCTTTAAACGGTTGGCGGAACGCGGGGGGAGGTTCACCCTCTCAACCGCGATTTTCGCCGTGGTTACCATTTCACCCGCCTATGCCGCCGATGCCGAAGCCGAAAGCGTTTGCATCACCTGCCACGCCGAGCTTGAAGGGGAATTGCAGGCTCCCGCCGTTGAATGGCCGAAAAGCGCCCACGCCAAGGCGGGGGTGATGTGTCAGGATTGTCACGGCGGCGATCCGTCCGACATGGAACTGGCGATGAAGACCAAGGGGTATAAACCGCGCCCCAAGCGGGATGAGATCGCCAAAATGTGTGCGAGGTGCCACGCCGATCCGCTTAGGATGCGGCAGTACAACCTCCGCACCGACCAGTTTGATCTTTACACTTCTTCAGTGCATGGCAGGAAAATGGCCGAGCACGACCTTGAGCCGGCCACCTGTGTCGACTGCCACGGCAAGCATGAGATACGCAAGATAGATGACCCGTTTTCCTCGGTCAACCGCGCCAACGTGGCGAAGACGTGTGGCACGTGTCACAGCAACCAGAAAATCATGGAGAAGCGCAAGATTCCATTCAACCAGTACGAACTCTATAAAGGGAGCGTACATGGCCAGGCGTATTTTGAACGGCACGACCTGGGTGTGCCCACATGTATCAATTGCCATAGCAATCATGGCATCCAGAAGCCGCAGCAGATGACTACCCGTTTTATTTGCGCGGAATGCCATATCGAACAGGCAGATGCTTACAAAAAGAGCCGCCATTGGGCCGCCGCGCAGGAAAGCGGCAAACCGTTGTGCATCCACTGTCACGGCAACCATGCCATCGTCCGTCCCACCAGCGAAAAGTTCAGCGCACCCGGTGATCTCAACTGCCTCTCCTGTCACCAGAAAAATTCAATTCAGATGGAAACCGCCGCCGCCCTTGGCACGGCAATTACCACGGCCAAGGCGGAACTGGATAAAGCCAAAAGCGCGATGAAGGGGATGGAGCAGTGGAGCGGCTCCGGATTTGAAACCAGCCAGCTTAAGGCGAATCTCGCCAAAGCCGGAAAAATGTATACCGGGATGCGCACCGCGGCACACTCGCTCAACGCGGTGGCGGTAAAGGCCGATGGTGAGGCGGTTAAGCAGATCAGCGCTTCCATCACCGGCGAAGTAGACCGGATGATGAGGGAGCTGCGTATACGCAAGATCGGCCTTGCGGTCACATGGCTTGTCGCCGTTTTATTTTCCGTGGCGGTCTGGCAACGCGCCCGTTATTGCAAGAGGGATTAACCACTTCGTGCCGGCCGCGGATGATTCACCGTTTTTCGCTCCGGATATCGAGGAGCGCATTGAGTCCCGCGCCGCCGCGGCGCGAGCCGCCGGACGCCGGGTGAGTGCGTTCACGGCGGTGTGGCACCTATTTCTCGCGCCGCTTTTTATGTTTATTTATTATTTATTGCCGGGCGGACGGCTGTTTGCCGGCTATACGGGTTTCCGCGAAAGTGTGCACATGGCGGCGTTTCTTTTTGCCGTGAACTCCCGGATTTACGAACTCACCCACGCCGATCCCGCCGAATTGAACCGGATAAAAAAGGAATTCGAATAGTTCCATTTCTCCCCCATCGATCATCCCTGAGGCCATAAGGATGCGGTTATTCATAAACCTGTTAGTATGAAATACAGTTGCCAGAGGGCGGCAACGGTTTTTAAGGTATATGAGGAGGACATGTGTCCGATTTTGCCGATAGGAACATTATAGCCGCGCCACCGGATAAGATAGGCGGCAATGTCCTGCGCGAGCAGGTGCGCCTGGCTATTGGGCAGATTCCGGCGATGCAGGGGACATCATTAATAGTTGCGGTAGTGATTGCCGCTGTCTATTGGCATTTTATTCCGCATTTTCAAGTGCTGGCATGGGTTCTGATGATTGCCGGGGTTGCCGCATGGCGGTATCATTTGTATGTTCAGTTTCACCGCATTCCCCAACAATATTTTGATGGGGCAAGCTGGGGGAGGAGATATGCGGTCAGCACGCTGATATCCGGCATCCTGTGGGGTACGTCGGCCATATTGTTGTTTCCACCCGGTGATCGGGTCATGCAGGCGTTCCTTATTATGGTGATGACGACATTGTCGGCAACCACCACCGCTTCACACTCATCGATAAAAACCGCCCCAATGGCATGGTCCGTACCGGCCATTTTGCCTTATTCATTACGGTATCTGGTGGATGGCAGCATGTTCGGGTACACAATCGGGGCGCTGTTACCGCTATTCCTGGTGACACTTGGGTTCTATTCGTTAAAGCTCAATCGCATGATGGTGGCATCTATCACGCTCCGCTATGAAAATCTCGATTTAGTGGAAGAGTTGCGTCAGGCGACCCGCCTGAAGGATCAGTTTGTGTCGCTCGTTTCGCATGACCTCCGCGGACCCATTGCGGGCATCAAGTCCACCGCCGACTTCGTCCATCTCCTCCGGGGGAAGGAAAGCATGGAAAAGCTGGAAGGCATGACCTCTTCAATTTCCCAAATCGCCACCGCGCTTCTGGAACTGCTGGACCAGCTTCTCGACATCAGCCGTTTGCAGACCGGGAAAATAACACCGCTCAACCGCACGTTTTTCGTGCGGCAGCTTGTTGAGGAGCGGATGTTCATGGCCGCTCAGGCGGCGGAACAAAAGAAGATAATCCTCCTCAACCAATTGCCTGGGGATATGCGTCTTTTGGCTGACCGCGCCCTGTATGGGCAGGTGATAGGAAACCTCCTTTCAAATGCCATTAAGTTCAGCCATCCCGGCGGCGTGATACGGATATACGCCACGGAGGAAAAGGGGGCGGCGGTCGTTGTTGAAGACCGGGGGGTTGGCATCAACCCTGAAATAATGCCGCATATTTTCCGGCATGAGATCAAGACATCCATGGTGGGAACGGACGGCGAACGGGGCACCGGCCTTGGCTTGCCGTTTTGCATGGATATCATGAAAGCGCATGGTGGAACGATTGAGGCCGATTCGAGGCCGGGCGAGGGGAGCATATTCACCATCCGCCTGCCACTGGCAAGCCGCACGGCGCTGGTGGTGGACGATCTGGAAGCGCATCGCGCCATTTTCAAGCGGGCGCTGGGAAAGGTGGGGGATATGTCAGTGGCCGAAGCCGAAAACGGCCGCGACGCGTTGGAAGAGTTGCACCGCTCCGTCGTCAATCTGATTATCACCGATCTTGAAATGCCGGAAATGAATGGCATGGCTCTGTTAAGCGCGGTTCGCTCAGAACCCCGCTTCAAGGATATTCCGGTCATCGTTGTCACTTCGAATATCGGCCAGGATTGGGAATCCCGGCAAAAGCTGCGTGATGAACTGTTTGCTAATGGCGCCAACGATTTGCTGGTAAAGCCGGTTATTGAAGAGGAGTTTATCCGGTGCGTTCGCCGGTTTCTTTGAAACCGGTTCAGCCGCCAAGCTGCGGGTCTCGCGCAACCTGTCAAAAAACGTACCTGTTGATATGGTAAACTTGCAAGTACGATGGGTGAGCGCGACAAAAAAGAAAAGAAGAAAACAGGCCGTGGGGAAGATATTGCCCTCAGTCCGAAATATGTCGGCGAAACTTCCATGGATGTCACCGAGAGCTATCTGCGCGATATCGGTTTCGCGGCGATGGATATTCATGAAGATGACGCGGCAATTCATGTTGAAATAGAGCTGTCCGGGGTCAACCCGAAAGACGTCAGCGTTACGGTGGAAAACGACATCCTCACCATCGAAGGGGTGAAAAAGGAACCTCCGGTGCACGGGAAGGCGGCGGTTTTTCACTGTGCCGAACGGACGTTCGGCCCCTTCAAAAGAACCTTCGCGCTGGGCGCGGCGGTGGATCAACGGAACATCGAAGCGGAGTGTAAAAACGGTATTTTGGGGCTGAGACTGCCAAAAGTGCCGGAGAGAAGAAAACCCACACAAACCATAAAGGTGCGCATACATGAGTGATACCGGGCGGGATGCGGAAGGGGCTGAGGAAAACGGTCAGCCGGAATTGAAAGTGCCGGAATTTCTGCCGTTGTTGCCGGTGCGGGATATCGTGGTTTTTCCATACATGATTTTGCCGCTATACGTAGGCCGGGAGCTGTCGATAAACGCGGTCAACGAGGCGCTCGCGACCAGCCGGATGATGTTACTGGTGGCGCAGAAGGATCAGGCGAAGGATGATCCCGCACCGGAAGACCTGTACAAGGTCGGGACGGTGGTGACGGTCGTGCGCATGGTGAAAATGCCGGATCAAAGGGTGAAGATATTGGTGCAGGGGCTGGCCAAGGCCGTCATCCAGGAATTCGTTTCGGAAAAGCCGTTCATAAAGGTGCGGGTGGAGCAATTCTCCGATGAGGCTGAGGAGAAGCTGCCCAGCATGGAAGCCGAGGCTTTGGTGCGCGCCGTGAAAGAACATCTTTCCAAAATGATGGAGAAAGGGAAGATCATATCCCCCGACATTCTTGCGGTGGCCGAGAGCATCGAGGAGCCGGGCAAACTGGCCGACCTTGTGGCGAGCAATCTGGGGCTTAAGGTGGAAGACGCCCAAGTCGTGCTGGAAACCGCTTTACCCCTGAAGCGTCTGATGAAAATCAGCGACCTGCTGGGCCGCGAACTGGAACTGCTCTCCATTCAGGAAAAAATACAGACCCAGGCCCACGACGAACTTACCAAAGCTCAACGCGAATATTTTCTGCGCGAACAACTGCGGCAGATACAAAAAGAGCTGGGAGATTCCGACGACCGGGGGGCGGAAGCGGCCGAGCTGGATGAAAAAATCAGGAAGGCGATGATGCCCGAAGCGGTCGAGAAAGAGGCGCGCAAACAGCTTTCCCGCCTTGCTAAAATGAATGCCGAATCGGCGGAAGCCACGACCGCGCGCACGTATCTCGACTGGCTTATCGATCTGCCGTGGTCTGTGAGCACCGCCGACGCCATTGATATTCCGAAGGCGAAGAAAGTACTGGACGAAGACCATTACGATCTTGAGAAAATCAAGGAACGCATCCTGGAATACCTTGGCGTGGCGAAGCTGAAAAAAGAGATGAAGGGGCCGATACTCTGTTTTCTCGGCCCGCCAGGCACCGGGAAGACCTCGCTGGGCAAATCCATCGCCCGCGCGCTGGGGCGGAAATTCGTCCGGATGTCGCTGGGCGGCATGCGTGATGAATCGGAAATACGGGGCCACCGCCGCACGTATATCGGCTCGCTGCCGGGCCGGATCATTCAGGGGATCAAAACCGCCGGTTCCAACAACCCGGTTGTCATGCTGGACGAAATCGACAAGCTCGGCATGGATTTCCGCGGCGATCCCGCCTCGGCTTTGCTGGAAGTGCTCGACCCGGAGCAAAACTGCACATTCACCGACCATTACATCGCCGTACCGTTCGACCTCTCGAAGGTACTGTTCATCTGCACCGCGAACACGGCCGACCCCATACCGGGGCCGTTGCGCGACCGCATGGAGATACTGACGCTCTCCGGCTATACCGAAGAGGAGAAGTTGTCGATAGCTAAAAAATATCTGGTGCCGCGCCAGATGGAAGCAAACGGCATCAGCCCGAAACACATCAAGTTCGGCGATGATGCCATCCGCGCCATCATCAACAACTACACGCGGGAAGCGGGGTTGCGCAATCTGGAGCGTGAACTTGCAACTGTTTGCCGGAAGGTGGCGCTTGGTGTGGCGGAAGGGAAGGGGAACGGCCCGGTAAAAATAATGGCGGGCGGCGTGAGCAAGTATCTCGGCACCGCGCGCTTTATGCGGGAAGAGGAAAAGGAAAAGGCGCAACTGGGGGTTGCCACGGGTTTGGCATGGACGCCCTTCGGCGGCGAGATCATGCACATCGAAGTAACGACCATGCGCGGCAAGGGGAATCTCATCATCACCGGGAAACTGGGAGAGGTGATGCGTGAATCGGCGCAGGCGGCATACAGCTATTGCCGCACCAACGCCGCGAAATTGGGCATCGACAGCGATACCATCGCCAACAGCGACATCCACATCCACGTTCCCGCCGGCGCCATCCCGAAGGACGGGCCTAGCGCCGGCATTACCATCGCTGTGGCGTTGGCCAGCGCATTGAGCGGCAAACCGGTGCGTAACGACGTGGCGATGACAGGCGAAATTACTCTGCGCGGCAGGGTGCTTCCCATCGGCGGGTTGAAGGAAAAAACGCTGGCTGCCATGCAGGCCGGTTTAACCACCGTTATCATCCCGGAACAGAATCTTCCCGATTTGCAGGATATTCCCGAATACGTAAAGAAGAACCTTACGTTTATACCGGCCCGAACGGTTGATACGGTGCTCCACAACGCGTTCAAGCGTGCACCCGCGAAGCAGGAAAAGTCCACTGGCAAGGCGGCTGACGCGGCGAAGAAGAAAAGTAAGATACGGTGAACGCATGACCGAAGATCAAGCTGGGGCGGCGCCGGATACAGCGGCGGAATCTCCACCGCCGCGGCTTCACGGCGTGGTTGATATAGCCGGCTGGATGCGCGAAGGGTGGCGGATTTATAAGACAGAACCGCTGGTTTTCGCGCTGGTTACCGCCATTTATGCCATGTTGCTGCTTATCGCCGCGAACATCCCGGTGGTTGGCCTTTTGCTTGCCGGGCCTTTTAGCGTTGGATTCTACCTGGTGGTGGCCGATATTTCCCTTGGCAGGGTTTTTAATGTGTGGCGTCTTTTCGAGGGATTCAAGTATTTCCTTCCGGCGGCTGTGGCCTATTTTGCTATCACTTTTTTTACCGTCATTGGATTTATCCTGCTCATCATTCCCGGTATTATAGTGACGGCGTGGTACCTGTTCGCCTTCCTGTTTATCGCGGACCGCGGGTATGGCTTTTGGCAGGCAATGGAAGCGAGCCGCCAACTGGTGCGGCAGGATACCACCGGCTTCGTTTTCTTTTTGGGCGCGATGGGGCTGCTGAACCTGTTGGGCGCGCTCTGCCTTGTTCTTGGGCTGCTGGTAACCATGCCGGTCACCTATATTGCCACGTTTGCCGCATACCGCGGGCTGATGGGGCTTCAGAAGCTATCCGACCAGCCATCTCCTCCGCCACTGCACATTTAACGCACTTTTTTTATCGCTTCGCGCCCATTCAATATGGGGGATAATTGAATGTATGAGTGAGCATACAAACCGCCTGGCAAAAGAGCAAAGCCCCTATCTTTTGCAACACGCGCACAATCCAGTCGACTGGTACCCGTGGGGGGGCGAGGCGTTTGCGAAGGCGGCGCGCGAAGACAAGCCTGTTTTTCTTTCCATCGGCTACGCCACCTGCCACTGGTGCCATGTGATGGAGCGGGAGTCATTTGAAGACGAAGAGGTGGCGCACCTGATGAGCCGGTCGTTCGTTTCAATCAAAGTGGACCGCGAAGAGCGTCCCGACATCGACGGGATTTACATGGTGGTTTGCCAGATGCTGACCGGCGCGGGCGGCTGGCCGCTCACTATTATCATGACTCCGGAGAAAAAGCCGTTTTTCGCCGCCACCTATATCGGCAAGCATGCCGCGCACGGCGCCATGGGAATGCTGGATCTGCTGCCGCGTCTCGCCAACCTGTGGAACAATCACCGTGCGAAATTGGTGGAATCCGCCGAAAAAGTGACGGAAGAGCTGTTGCGGCATTCCGTGACCGGCCAGTCCGGCGCGGTGGAAGAGGGGCTGTTGCGCGAAGCGTATGAAAACCTCGCCGCGTCTTATGATGACATGTACGGCGGGTTTTCGCGCGCGCCGAAATTTCCGGTGCCGCACAATCTCATGTTCCTGCTCCGCTATTGGAAGAGAACCGGCGAGCCGAAGGCGTTGGCCATGGTTGAAAAGACGCTTGCCGCAATGCGGCATGGCGGCATTTACGATCACATCGGCTTTGGTTTTCACCGGTACAGTACCGATCGGCGATGGCTTGTGCCGCACTTCGAAAAAATGCTTTACGATCAGGCGTTGCTCGCCATTACCTATACCGAGGCGTTCCAAATTACCCGCAACCCGCTCTTTTCCCGCACCGCGGGCGAAACGTTGAGCTACATCCTGCGTAAGCTGGTTGGGCCGGAATACGCTTTCTATAGCGCGGAAGACGCCGACAGCGATGGTGTGGAAGGGAAGTTTTATGTTTGGCGTACCGATGAAGTGGCCGATGTTCTGGGAGAAGAGGAGGGAGAGCTGATCAACGGCCTTTTCCACATGCGCGAAGACGGCAACTATGCGGAGGAGGCGGGTGGCGGGCTCACCGGTGTAAACATCCCGCACTTGCCCAAAACGGTGGAAGAGTACGCGGCCCTGATCGATAGCGATCCGTTGATGTTGAAGGCCCGGCTGGAAACCGCCCGTATCCGGCTATTCAATGCCCGCGAAAAAAGGGTGCCGCCGTTGCTGGATGATAAAATATTGACCGACTGGAGCGGTCTCGCGCTGGCGGCGTTGGCAAAGGGGGCGCGGGTGTTTGGCGATGCCAGCTTTGCCCGCGAGGCGCGCAGGGCGGCGGATTTCCTGCTGCATACCATGCGGCGTCCGGACGGCACGTTGTTGCACCGCTACAGAAAAGGGGAGGCCGAGATACCGGGCAATCTGGATGATTACGCTTTCCTTGCATGGGGGCTGATTGAGCTGTACGAAGCGGTGTTCGATCCGAAATATTTACGGGCGGCGAAAGAATTGACCGATACGATGCTCCGGCTTTTTGGGGACGAGGCAGGCGGTTTTTATTTTACGCCGGCGGGCGGGGAAGAATTGTTGGCGCGCCGCAAAGAGATTCATGATGGCGCCCTGCCGAGCGGGAATGCGGTGGCCGGCCTGAACCTCTTCCGCCTTGCCCGGTTTACCGGCGATGAATCATACGCGCGCCGGGGCGATAAAATGCTTGCGGCCTTTGGCGGCGCGTTCGGGAAAAATCCGGATGCCTACTGCTTTTCGATGATAGCGCTCGATTTCGCGTTGGGGCCGGCCGCCGAAGTGGTGATAGCTTCACCGGGGGACGCTGAGCACGCCTCCGCGCTGCTTAAACCCCTGAGCGTTCATTTTATGCCGGGGCGCGTTATGCTGTTTGCGGGAAAGGACGAGGCGGCGGCGCTGGCCGAAATAGCCCCCTACACCAAAGGGATGACACCGGTAGAGGGTGAGGCGGCCGCCTATGTTTGCCGCAAATTCACCTGCTCAATGCCAGTCACCGATCCGGCAAAGATGCTGGAACTGTTGGGAACATAACGAAAACAGGGAGGAGAATATGGTACTCACCGCTTCCACCATGCTGCCATTGGGAACGAAGGCGCCGCCTTTTTCGTTGAAAGACACCAGCGGCCGCACCGTCTCGCTGGATGATTTTAAATCAGCAAAAGCCCTGTTGGTCATCTTCATGTGCAACCACTGTCCATATGTGAAACACGTAAGCAAAGAGTTGTCCGCGCTGACGAAAGAGTATATGGCCAAAGGGGTTTCGGTGATTGGCATTAACAGCAACGACGCTGAAAAATATTCCGATGACAGTCCTGCCAACATGGCAAAAGAGGTCAAGGCAGCGGGGTACGCTTTTCCTTATCTATTTGACGAAACCCAAATGGTGGCGAAAGCATACCACGCCGCCTGCACGCCGGAGTTTTACGTATTTGATAGGAACCAAATGCTCATCTACCGGGGACAGATGGATGCCAGCCGTCCGGGCAATAACATCCCGGTTACCGGCGTTGATCTGCGCCGCGCGCTGGATGCGGCGCTGGGCGGCAATGGGGTTCCCGGCGAGCAGCGCCCTGGCATGGGTTGTAACATCAAATGGAAACCGGGCAACGAGCCGGACTACTTCCGTTGATGAATTGACTCCCAGCCGGGATGGGAGTATAAATAGAAATCATTTCTATTTATGAAAGCAGGCTCTTTATGGAAAAAAACACTGCATATCATACGCTCCTGAAAAACCTTGGTTTGAAAGTCACGCCTAAAAGGCTGGCACTGCTGTCGGTTTTGGGGGAAGAACACCGCTATCTCAGCCCCGAAGAGGTTTGGAAAAAGCTGAGGCGGAGTTTTAAAAACCTGGGCTTGCCCACTGTTTACCGCAATATGGAAGAGCTTGAGCGCCATGGAGTAATCTCAAAAGTGCTGCATTCCAACAGGCAACTCTACTATTACTTCTGTCCCAAAACGGGGCACCATCACCATTTCGTTTGCCTGGAATGCCGCATAGTGGAGGATATTTCGGTCTGCGCGGTGCGCGAAATGGAAAAGGAAATCAAGCGGCGCGTCAAGGGAACCGTAACCTCGCACATCCTTCAGGTAAACGGCCTTTGTAGTGGCTGCGCGGGGAAGCAGTGATGGATATTCAAAACAGCGCCATCGCCGTTACGGGGCTTACCGTCAGTTACAATAGCCGTGTGGCGCTGGAGGATATCACCTTCAGCGTTGCCAACGGGGCGTATCTCGGCCTTGTGGGACCCAACGGCAGCGGCAAGAGCACGCTCATTAAAGCAATGCTTGGCCTCCAGCAATCAGTTTCGGGTGATGTCTATTTTCTCGGTAAAAAGCGCGCCGATTTCCGTGAGCGGCACCGCATTGGTTACCTGCCGCAGAAGATTTCGCATTTCAACCCGTATTTTCCGGCAACCGTGCGTGAAATCGTGGCGTTGGGCCTTCTTTCGCGCAAGATGGAAAGCGGAGCCGAAGACGCGGCGGTAGAGAATGCGCTCGCCCTGTTGGACATCGATGGCATTAAAGATAAATTGATCGGCGAGCTGTCGGGCGGGCAATTACAGCGGGTACTTCTTGCACGCGCAATCGCGGGCAATCCCGCCGTTCTTTTACTGGACGAGCCAACCACTGCGCTTGACCCCGAAACGCGCGAACGCTTTTATGCCACGCTGGAAGCGCTCAACCGGGATATGAAGACAACCGTGGTGTTGGTGACGCACGACATCGGCACTATCGGCAAGTACGCTTCGCAAATGCTGTATCTCGACAGGAAGGTGGTATTTCATGGTGGATTCAACGATTTTTGCGCATCGGGCGACATGAAGAAGTATTTTGGCGAATACAGCCAGCATGTAATTTGTCACCGGCACGATTGAGATTATGCCGGAGTTATTGAGTTACGGTTTCGTCTGGCGCGGGCTGATTGCCGGCTGCGGCGTGGCCGTTATCTGCTCCATGCTGGGGGTGGTGCTGGTGTTGCGGCGATTATCGCTCATCGGCGATGGTTTGGCGCATGTCTCCTTTTTCGGCGTTGCCGTTGGATTGCTGCTGCGGGCAACGCCGGTGTTTGTGGCGATCCCGGTGGTGATGGCCAGTTCGTTGGGCATTCTCAAGTTGGCGCAGCGGGCGCGGCTTTACGGTGATGCGGCGATAGGGATGGTGTCTGCCGCCGGTGTGGCGGGGGGGATTATCCTCGCATCCAGGGGCGGCGGTTTTAACGTTGATATTTTCAGCTATCTATTTGGCAATATTCTGGCGGTCAGCGCTGCGGAGATGTATCTTTCGGCGGCGCTTTCGGCGGCGGTGGCGGGTATCATGATGTATTACCATCGTCTGTTGCTGTCGGTCTCATTCGATGAAGAGTTCGCCGCCGTATCCGGGGTGAATACCGGCAACATCAACACCCTGCTTGCGTTGCTTACCTCGGTCGCGGTGGTGCTCACCATCAAAATCGTCGGCATGCTTCTCACCTCGGCGTTGCTGATCATTCCGGCGGTCACCGCCATCCAGCTCGGACGCGGCTTTCGCGTGACGATGGCGGTGGCTGCGGTACTGGCGGTGGGGTCGGTTATCGCCGGAATGGCGCTTTCATTTTATGGTAACATCCCCGGCGGCGCGGCCATTGTGCTGGTGAACATCATTTTCTTTTTTCTCTCGTTTCCCCTAAAACGGTTCGGCGCGCAATTGTAACTATATTTTACGGCCAGCTGTTTTTGGGCTACACTTGGAGTGGTGGCAGTTTCTTTCGCAATGGCTTGAACCGGGGAGGAATGGGGTATGGGCACAATGAAAAAAACAAAAATTGTCGCTACTCTGGGGCCATCTTCCGACGGTCCCACCGCCGTCAAACGGCTTATCGCCGCGGGAGTGAACGTTTTCCGCATTAATGCATCGCATGCTTCTCCCGATGAAATCCGCCGGCAGATACGCAATGTCCGCAAGGGATCGGCGGCGGCGCGTTACCATGCCGCCGTGCTGCTTGACTTGGGCGGGCCTAAGATCCGCGTGGGGGAGTTTGAATCCGGTGAAATGCCGTTGCGCGACCGCAAAGAGGTTCTGATGAAAGTCACCCGCGCGGCAAGCGACGGTTCTTTCATCCCCGTCTGGTACGATGGATTTTATCAGGACGTGGGTAAAGGGAACCGGGTGCTGCTGGATGACGGCAAGATGGCCTTGCAGATTATTGACAAAAAAGGGGGCGTCATCCGCGCAACTGTATTGAACGGCGGCATGTTAAAGAACAAGAAGGGGATTAACCTGCCCGAAGCTTCCATCAGCGCCGATCCTGTCACTGCAAAAGACCTGCGGGATCTCAAAACGGGACTGGCCGAAGGGGTGGAGTACGTGGCCCTTTCGTTTGTCCGCGAGGCGGCCGATGTGCTGCGGATAAAAAAGCTGATAGCCCACGCCGGTTCGCATGCCGAAGTAGTGGCAAAAATCGAACGGCACGAGGCGGTGAGGAACATTGACGCGATAATCGACGTGACCGGCGCGGTGATGGTGGCGCGCGGTGATCTCGGGGTTGAGATGCCGTTGGTGCAGGTGCCGGTGATCCAAAGGAGTATAATCCACAAATGCCGCGACGCGGGCAAGCCGGTGATTGTAGCGACTCAAATGATGGAATCGATGTTGAACAGCCCCCGGCCCACGCGTGCCGATATATCGGATGTAAGCGGCGCGGTGCATTCTTACGCCGACGCGCTTATGCTTTCGGGCGAGACCGCGGTGGGGCGTTATCCGGAAGAGTGCGTACGGGTGATGGCCGGCGCGGCATTGGAGATGGAGCGCTACCAGCACGACCAGTCCACAACCCGTTCGTGGGATATTTCCCGGGAGACCGTCACCGAGGTGAACCACGCGGTCGCGCGCGCGGCGGTTAGTTTGGCTGATATTCTGGACGCCGCCGGTATTGTGGTGGTGACCGATAGCGGCTACATGGTGAAACAGATAGCCGTTTTGCATCCGAATACGTCGATATTCGCCTTTACCCGCTACGAGTACACATTGCGCAAGCTGGCGCTGGTGCGCGGCGCTGTGCCGTTTTTACAAAAATTCGGCAAGGAAATAGCGCAAAGCCTGCCCGGCATGATGGCGCAGCTTAAACGGCGCAGGCTGGTGGAGAAAGGCGACAGGGTGGTGCTGGTATCCGGGATGAGGATGGACGGTCCCAGCGCGCCCAACATGGTCCGCGTCGAGACCGTTCCGTAAAACGGCCGGTTCCGCGTTCAGCCGGTGACATGAACGGCAAAAGCGAGCAACTTTTCCACCGCCTGGATGCCGCGTGATTCCCCTTTTTCGATAAATATCATGTCGCCCGCCGACACTACCACATCTTTTCCCTCTATCGTCATGGTTGCTTTGCCTTCCACGATATAAAAAACACCGGTGCCGCCGGGGTGGGGCGGGATGAACTGTCCAGGTTCCATGCAGATGAGCGGTACTTTGAGGCCATTGGCATTGCGCAGAATTTGCGGCTGGAACATGGGATTAAACTGAATGCGTTCCGACAGCGTGATTTTTTCCATTTAAAGCGTCCTCTTAATGAAGTGTAAGCGTTATTTTAATGTGAATATAGCGTATGCACTGGCGGGCTGGTATCACAAAAGTCATGGTGTAATTTAATCCCGCCATTATCCGGAAATCCCACGGTTAACGCCGTTTAGCCTGACGCAACACGCAGTTCAACAGAAGTTCCACCGATGTGATGTCCTTTTCGGGCGCGGTGAGGTAGATTTCACGGAGCGCCAGGGTTGTATCCACCAAGCGGCGTTGGCGCGCGCTATTTTCCGCGCCAGAATTGATAAATTGCAATTTATCCACCCTTCCCGCCAGCGTAGGTATTTTTCCGGTAAGCAGCCAGTCGATCGAGCAACCTGTTCCCCTTTGCAGTTTGAGCAGGTTCTCATAGGTTGGGATTTTTCCCTTTTGCCAATAATTTTGAAAAAGTCCTTTTTCGATGCCGCACTTTCGGGCGAAGGTGTACGGGCGTTGCATTCCCATGAGTGCTTTGAGGCGATCTTTAAATGTTTCTGTCATGACATCTCTCCCAAATGGCTGGTTTGCCGGACAAAGTTATGAATGGTGAAAAAAAAAGTATATAATTTGCCCCATCCACCCCCATGCCCATACGGGTGGGGCGGGAAAGGAATGAGTAGTAATAATAAAACCGAAAGGCGTTCCATGTGTTGGAGTAAAACGCATATATGCGTAAATGTCAAGTAGTAAATAATTGCGGGCGCGTGATGAGGTTTTGGTGTCCGGCGCAGTGAATTTGGCCGAAGTTGGGAGGCGGCTGAAGAAGTTGCGTGGTGATGTTTCCCAAGAAGCAGCCGCGGCCGATGCCGGCGTATCGCAGGACATGGTATCCCGTTGCGAAAGGGGGATGGCTTATCCGCCGCCAAATTATCTTTTCTGGGTTGCCGCGCGCGGTTTTGTTACGGTGGATTGGATATTGACCGGGCGCAATCCGGACCAGTATTCCAAAGCAGTAGCTGATGTGCAGAAAAAATATGGCCCTCCCATGGCAGCCGGTGACCGGGTGCTGGTGGAGGCTTACCGCAGGGCCTCTGCTGAAACGCAGCAGGCGATCCGTCTGTTGCTGAAGATTGAAAAAGCCAAAGGCAATTATTGATCTTTTCCTGTTATTTCAAGAGTGTGGATTTTGCTTCCGTTGCCAAAAGTGGATGGAAGATGTTCTACCGTGCGCAGCGAAAGCCGACAAGGAAAATTCGGCTATCGGGGTTATCGTACCCTCGGTTGGCCGTGCGGAGGTAGTTCGCATTGTTGAACCAAGAGCCGCCGCGCAGAACCCGCTTGGCCCCTTTTGATGGCCCGCCCGGGTTTTGTTCAGGGCTATGTTGGTAATAGTTGGCGTCATACCAATCAGCCACCCATTCCCACACATTTCCGCTCATATCAAATAAGTCCAATCCGTTGGGCTTTTTCTGTCCTACAATATTCGTTTTACTGTCGGAATTATTGCCAAACCACGCATAGTCACCCAGCCGCTGTTCATCGCTCGTTCCAGAATACTTCTCGGTTTTTCCCCCGGCGCGGGCTGCGTACTCCCATTCCGCTTCGGTTGGCAACCGTTTTCCCGCTTTCCCGCAATAGGCGCTTGCTTCGTTCCAGTCCACTTGTTCCACCGGACAGCCTGGGCACCCTTTGAAATAGGAAGTGTTTTTTCCAGTCACCCTCTCAAAATCGTCTTGGGTTACCTCGTATATATCCAAATAAAAATCATCCAGACATACCCTATGTTCAGGCCTCTCATCCGGCTCGCCCGTGTTACTTCCCATCTCGAAACAACGTCCCTGCACAAATACCATTCCCTCTGGCGCGGTTGGCAGCTCGGAGGAGGCCGCCGCCAGCGGCAGGGAAAGCGCGAGTAGCAGTGGAATCTTGACGAGTGCTGGAAATTTCATGAGCTGTTCTTCATGTCCTCGCCATGGACATGTCGCTCTTTTAGTGTCATGGTTTGATTTTCCATATGTGTTCTTCCCTTGATCTCATAATATCATCCAAACTAACTCGCTGGATAATAACTATCAGGCTCCGGCCGGCATATCTTATTTCTTGGAATCTGGCGGGGAGTAACGGGTTTTGTGCCGCAATTGTCAGGCGGGTTGATATGGCTTTTCTTGGGGTGCCTTAATGTCTCAACTACACCGTTTATAAATGAGGAGTTGATGGGGGCGTAAACCTAGCCACACCATGCAATAAACGGGGTTATTTTCTGATATCTATTTGATTTGGTGCGGTTAAATGGTGAGCCGCGCTGGGTTCGAACCAGCGACCCACGCCTTAAAAGGGCGTTGCTCTACCAGCTGAGCTAGCGGCCCACACCAGAAAAAACGGCGGTTCCCAAGGAATTTGCATTCCTTGGAACGATGAATACTAACAGAAAAAACGCCGGGATGTAAAACAAAATATTCGGCTGCTCAAAATTTAGTTAGGATTGATGAATGGTCGCGGCCGATGATACGGCGCTGCGCCGGTTTGACGGATGTGCATGCAAGCATTGGTGATTGCCGCGTTGTTTAAAACCACAGTATTCAAAACCCCGGCTGTAACTGCGCGGTGGTGGTGATACAATGGCAACAGGTTATTCATGGGAGGAGATTGCATATGGGTGACGCCGGGAAAAAGGACATAGTTCTCGATTATTCCAACATGATGGCGCAGGCCGTTGGCTCCGATCATGGCCTTTTACAGGGAGAGCTGGACGGTTTGAAAACGCGCGCCAGCGTGGCGCATACGCGGCTGATGGAACTCAAGGCCAGCGGTAAGATCGGCTTTTTCACCCAGCATGAAATGGATACAACGCCGATTAAGAAATATGCGGCCAAGGTGCGGGAGAGCTACGAAAACTTCGTTGTGCTCGGCATCGGCGGGTCGGCCCTTGGCACCATAGCCCTGAATCAGGCGATCAATCACAATTTTATCCCCCTGCTTACCAAACGCAAGCGCAACGGCTACCCGCGCCTCTTTGTCGCGGATAACATCGATCCCGACCAGTTCGAGGAATTGCTCAAGACCCTCGACCCGAAGAAAACCCTTTTTAACGTTATCTCAAAATCCGGAACCACCGCCGAGACGATGAGCCAGTTCATGATCGTGTTTGACATGTTGAACAGGAGGCTGAAGGGGAAATGGAAAAAGAAAGTGGTGGTCACCACTGATCCGGCCAAGGGCATTCTGCGAGAGGTTGTCAACGAGTTCAAGCTTGACAGCTTTGAGGTGCCCGCGAACGTCGGCGGCCGCTTCTCGGTTTTTTCGGCGGTTGGCTTGCTGCCGCTCGCCTGCGCGGGTATCGACATAGACGGATTGATGGCCGGGGCGGCGCGTATGGCCCAGCGGTGCAATGAGCCGGACATTATGAAAAACCCCGCTTATCTCTTTTCATCGCTCATGTATCTCTCCGATACTACGCGCAAAAAGCCGATGTTGGTGATGATGCCCTACAGCAGCAAGATGTACGGTATCGCCGACTGGTTCCGCCAGCTTTGGGCAGAAAGCCTTGGTAAGAGGTATGACCTCCAAAAAAAGGAGGTGCATACCGGTCAGACGCCGATCAAGGCGTTGGGAGCCACCGACCAGCATTCGCAGGTGCAACTATATGTGGAAGGGCCCAATGACAAGGCTTTCTGTTTCCTGCACGTCGATAAATTCAAGACTACAACCGAAATCCCGCATGTGCTGGAAGACAAGGCCGAGCTTGGCTACCTCGCCGGCCACAGCCTCAACGAACTGATCAAGACTGAGATGGAGGGGACGCAATACGCGCTCACCGTTCACAACCGGCCTAATATGGTCATCCACCTGCCGGAGCTTTCACCGTATACGATGGGGCAGGTCATTTATCTTTTCGAGCATGCCACCGCTTTCGCCGGAGGCTTGTACAATGTCGATCCGTTCGATCAGCCGGGGGTGGAATTCGGCAAGAACTACGCCTATGCGATGATGGGGCGCAAGGGGTACGAAGCGCTTAGGGCCGAAATTAAGGACAAGCTGAAAAACATCCCATCCCGCTTGCTGTGATACGATGTTAAAACCATTTCTTGAGGCGCTGCAAGAACGGGTGCTGCTTTGCGACGGGGCGATGGGAACCTACCTCTATGAAAAAGGGGAGTACATTAACCGCTCCTACGACGAGCTGAACCTCTCCAAGCCGGATATCGTGCGGGAGATTCACCGCGAATATATCGCCGCCGGAGCCGACATTATCGAGACTAACTCGTTCGGCGCGAATTGGTTGCGGTTGGCACGCTGGGGCTTGCAGGACAAGGTGCGCGAGATCAATACCGCCGCCGCGCAAAACGCCATTTACGAGGCGCGAGGCGCGGTTTATGTGGCTGGCAGCATGGGGCCGCTTGGCACCGGCATCCAGCCGCTTGGCACCGTATCGCCAGAAGAGGCCTCGGCGTTTTTCAAGGAGCAAGCGGCGGCGCTTATCGATGGCGGCGTCGACCTTATCATCCTTGAGACATTCGCCAACCTGAAAGAGCTCGAAATTGCAGTTGGCGCGGTTCGCGCGCGCAAGGCCGATATTCCTATTATCGCGCATATGACGTTTGGGGAAGATGGCCACACTCCGCTGGGTGAGCCGATAGAGAAAGTGGCCGCCGCCATGGATGCGTTGCCAATAGATGTTCTTGGCGTGAACTGCTCGGTCGGTCCCGCGCCGATGCTTGAGATGGTGACGAAGATGGCGACTGTCACGCACAAGCCGGTATCGGCCATGCCCAACGCGGGTTATCCCCGGATGCACGAAGGGCGGCTTATCTATATGACCACGCCTGAATATTTGGAAACATACGCCAAGCGGTTCATCCGTTCCGGCGTGAAGGTGATCGGCGGATGCTGCGGCACCACTCCCGCGCATATCCGCGCCCTACGTCATGCCGTAAAAGCTCTCGCCCCAGCCCGGCCGGCCGTGGAGGTGAAAGAGGCGAAAAAAGAAGAGGCGGTGCCGTCCGTCCCGACCGCCAAGAAAAGTATGCTGGCGAAAAAACTGTCGCAGGGCAAATTCGTCACCTGTGTTGAGATTTTGCCGCCAAAAGGGGCAGATCCATCAAAAGTGCTCGACATGGCAAAGCAGCTCAAGGATGCCGGGGTGGACGCCTGCAACATACCGGACGGCCCGCGCGCCAGCGCCCGGATGAGCCCGATGTCTCTGGCGCTGCTTTTCCAACAAAAGGTGGGGATAGAGCCCGTGTTGCATTATACCTGCCGTGACCGGAATATTTTGGGTATGCAGTCCGACATTTTGGGAGCGCATGCCATCGGCCTGCGGGATATTCTGGCTGTCACCGGCGATCCACCGAAATTGGGGAACTATCCCGATGCGACCGCCGTGTACGATGTGGATGCCATTGGCTTGGTGAAAATCATCAGTAACCTCAACCATGGTCTTGACGTGGCGGGGAACCGGATCGGCGCGCCGACCGCCATTCACATCGGGGTGGGGGTGAATCCGGTGGCGATCAACCTTGACCAGGAAATTTCGCGTCTGCGGCAGAAGGTGGCCGCGGGGGCGGAGTTTATTTTCACGCAGCCGGTGTTCGACACGGAGATGTTTATCCGGTTCAAGGAATTGACAAAGGATATCGCCATACCGACGCTGATCGGTATTCTGCCGCTGGCGTCGTCGCGCATGGCGGAGTTTTTGCACCACGAGGTTCCGGGGATGAGCGTACCGGACGGGATCAGAAAGCAGATGGCCGATGCGGGGGACAAGGGGGCCGAACTGGGCGTAAAGATAGCTGTGGAAGCCTTGGAGGCGATGCGCGGCATGGTGCAGGGAGTTTACGTGATGAGTCCCGCCGGCGTGGTGAAAGCGTCGCTCGCGGTTTTGAAGAAGTATTTGTAAGTGACCCAGCCGAAAAAGAAAAAAACCGCCCAGGTGGCGGTCTATGTGCCGTTGCGCCAACTGTTCTCATATTCATTCAAATCCGAAGACGAGGCGAACCTTGTTCCCGGCGTCCGGGTGGTCGTACCGTTCCGCAACCGTGAGAATGTTGGTGTCTTTGTTGGATTCGGCGAGACGGATATCGAGACCAAAGATATCAAAGCGGTGCTGGACGTCACGCCGATTTTCAACGCGCACCTGATGAAACTGGCGCTTTGGGCTGCGGATTACTACATCGCCGCGCCGGGCGAACTGCTACGCGGCATCGGCCCGCGTGAGGAGCTTAAAAAACGGGTGGTGTATAAAAAGACCGGCGCGCAGCCGGGCAGGCTGCGAGAGGATAAAAAGAAAATCCTCGATGCCGTTAAAGAGAGCCTAGGCGCGCAGACACTGGCGGTAAAATGCGGTCTCACCATCACCGAGCTTGATAAAGCGGCAAAAAGTTTGGTGAAAAGCGGACTTTTGGAAAAGAGGGAAGAGTACTACCTTAGCGGATCGGAACTTGCCGATAAGGAAAAAGATGAGATAGTGCGGGAGAAAATCATAAACCCCGCAACGTACACCGCCGAACAAAATGCCGCAATAGAAAAGATCGCAAAAGACATAGAGGTGAAGAACGGCGCCATAACCCTGCTGGAAGGAAAGACCGGCAGCGGTAAAACGGAGGTCTACATCTCGCTGTGCAAAAAGGTACTGGCCGCCGGAGGCGGAACGATATTGCTGGTGCCCGAAATCGCGCTCACATACCAATTTGTCCGCCGGTTTCGCGCCCGGTTTCCGGGCGATATCGCGGTGTTGCATAGCGGGTTAACCCCGGCACGGCGGCGCGAGGAATGGCGGCGAATCAGCGATGGCCGGGCGCGCGTGGTAATCGGCGCGCGCTCGGCCATCTTCGCGCCCATGGAAAATCTCCGCCTTATCGTGGTGGATGAAGAGCACGACGGAAGCTACAAGCAATCCGAATCGCCGCATTACAACGCGCGTGACCTTGCCGTGGTGTTGGGGGGCTTGACCGGCGCGGCGGTGGTTTTGGGTTCCGCCACCCCTTCCCTTGAAAGTTACTATAACGCGCAAATCGGCAAGTATGCCCTCTGCCGCCTCACTCAGCGGATAGACAACCGTCCGATGCCAGCCGTCCGCATCGTGGAGGAGGATGAAAACGGGGAACGGCTGCTCCCGCCCGCCGTCATCGAAAAAATCATGGAACGCAAAGACCGGGGGGAACAATCACTGATCTTCATCAACCGGCGCGGTGCGGCAAGCCGGGTAAAGTGCCGCATCTGCAAGGAGGTTGTCGGATGCCCTAACTGCTCGGTATCGCTCACCTATCACAGCAATGGCGCGAAACTGTTGTGCCACTACTGCGGTTACCAGATACCGGTGCCGAAGGTATGCCCCGCGTGCAAGGCGAAAGAACTTTTCAATTACCGGGGAACCGGGACGCAGAAGGTGGAAGAATTCTTGCGCGGAGTGATGTCGAAGGCGGTTATTGAACGCCTCGATCAGGATACCGCCCCGTCGCGGGAAAAAGCGTTTGGCATTCTTGAGCGTTTCGAAAAAGGGGAAACCGAAGTCCTGGTGGGAACGCAGATGACCGCGAAAGGCCACGACTTCGCCAATCTTACCTTCACCGCCATCGTATCGGCCGATGATTACCTTTCGTTTCCCGATTTCCGTTCCGCCGAGCGTACCTTCGGCCTGGTGACGCAGGCGGCGGGGCGCACCGGCCGCGGCGAAAAGGGGGGCGAGGTCATTATCAGCGGCGCAACGGGGCACTATGCGATACGGCACGCGGTGCGGCACGATTATCAGGCATTTTATGCCGATGAAATAATGGCGCGGAAGAGTACCGGCTACCCGCCGTTTTCACGGCTCATCGGCATCATGTTCGATGCCATCGATGAAGTGCGCCTGAAAGCGGCAATGCTGAAACTGGCCCACGAAATGCCGCTCTTGCCGCCGGGGGTGGAACCGCTGGGGCCGGTGGAGGCTCTTATTTATAAAATTCGGAACCGTTACCGCTGGAAGATGATGTTGCGCGGCAAAAACAGCAAAGCGTTGCACGAGGCGGCGTTGCGTATTGAAGCGGCGGTGGATAAAAATATCGGAATTTCCATAGACGTTGATCCATACGGATTTTTATAGAAAAAGCGGTGTCCCGCCGCGCTATACTACTGCAACTATGAGAATATTGCTGGCTAATGACGATGGTATTAACGCCCCAGGCCTGCGTGCCTTGTACCGTGGACTTAAAACAATCGGTGAGGTTACGGTGGCCGCCCCCGAAATGGAAAAGAGCGCGGTGGGGCATGCCATTACCATTGCCATGCCGTTGCGCGTGCGCGAGGTAAAAGACCACGGACAGCCGTTTGGGTACGCGGTGGATGGCACACCGGCCGACTGCGTGAAAATCGCGCTCATGGCGATCATGAAAGAGCAACCCGATATCGTCGTCAGCGGCATTAACCATGGTGCGAACCTCGCCACAAACATCATTTATTCAGGCACGGTCTCCGCCGCCACGGAAGGTACCATCTTAGGAGTTCCGTCCATCGCTTTTTCGCTCTCCACCCACGAGAAGGAGCCGGATTTCGGCCCAGCGGTGAAACACGCGGTTGCGATCACCAAAAAGGTATTGGAGAAGGGGTTGCAGAAAGGGACGTTGCTGAATGTGAACATTCCGGCGCTGCACGAAAAGGAAATAAAAGGGATAAAAATATGCCGTCAGAGCCACTGCGTATTCCGCGGGGCTTTTGAAAAGCGGGAGGATCTGCGCGGGATGGATTACTATTGGCAGGGCGGGGTTATGGATACGAAAGACCCCGACCCGGATGTTGATATTGTGTTTAATGAAAAAGGATATATCACTATCACGCCCATTCACTTTGACCTGACCAATCACAGTTATCTGGACGAACTTCGCAGCTGGGGATTCTGAGGCTTTAGCCTGCTCTTTTTTTGTTCGCAGTGGGTGGCGCGGGTGGGTGTTCCATATCTATCATCATTTTCTTTAAATCCACGCCGCCACCGGCGGAAAAGCCCCCAAGGCCGCCGTCTGACTGAATGACCCGGTGGCAGGGGATGATGAGCGGAATCGGGTTGTGCGCCATGGCGCTTCCCACGGCGCGCACCGCCGAAGGGTTACCGGATTTTTTGGCCAACTCTTTATAGGTGACGGTTTCACCGTATTTCACTTGGCGCAATGCCGCATAAACTTTCTGGAAGAACGGGGATGTATCCGCCGGCGAGACTGAGAATTTTCGGAAATCCGTTTTTTTTCCTGCGAAATAGCCCACCACCGCTTTTTCCAGTTGCGGAAAGCTTTTATGCTCCGTCCACGCGAGGAAGTCGTGCGATTTTTGGGTCGAAGAGGGGAGGAGGAAGCCGGTGATTTCGTGATGTTCGTTGAAACGGACGGCGGCATAACCGAGTTCCGTCTTAAATGCACAACCGAACAAGGTCATTGGTACAATCGGATGTTGGTGCCGCACGCCCGCATCTTTTCGACAAAATCGGGGAAGGTGATGTTTATCGCTTCTGCGCTGTCGATCGTGGTTTTTCCGCTGGCGGCCAGCCCCGCCACCGCAAGGCTCATCACCACTCGGTGATCGTAATGTCCCGCCACGGCGGTTCCCTTTAGCGGCGCGCCCCCTTTGATAAGCAGGCCGTCGCGCTCTTCAGTGATGTCGGCTCCCAGTTTACGCAGCTCCTGGCACATCACCGCTATCCGGTCGGTCTCTTTAATGCGGGCTTGCGGCACGTTGGTGAGGTGCGTTACCCCTTCGGCCAAGGCGCCCGCTACCGCCATCGCGGGAAGTGCATCCGGCGTGTTGTTCAGATCCAATACCGTACCGCGCAGCTTCTTGCCGTGTATGCTCACGGTGGTGCCCACTTCAATATCGGCCCCCATCGCCTTGAGGTAATTCACCACTTCCTTGTCCCCTTGTGTATCGGTGAAATCGAGACCTTCCAGTGTTACCTCGCAGCCGGGGATGGCGGCCAAGATAAGGAAAAATGCGGCGGACGACCAGTCGGAGGGGATTCCCGCATTAAACATTTTTAAAGATTGGCGTGGGGGGAGGCGGTATTCGCGGTAATTGTCGTGCTCCAGCCGCACCCCCAGTTTTTTCAACCAGGCGACGGTCATATCGGCATACGGTTTTTCGTTCAGCGATTTCAGTTTAAGCGCCGTGGGGTTTTCGCAAAAAATGGAGTGGATCAAAAGCGCCGAGAGATACTGCGAGGTGGTTCCCTCCACGTCGGCAATCCCCCCTTTGATGGGGCCGCGAATGCGCACCGGCAACAGGCCGTTGTTGGAACTTTCAATGACCGCCCCCAGTTGTTTGAGCGATTCCAGCAGGGGGGCGACCGGGCGTTTGCGCGTTTGGTCATCGGCGGTGATGGTCACCGGTTTATCGCAGAGGGCGGCAAGCGCCAGCACGAAGTTGGCGGTGGTGCCGCTGTTTCCTACATCAATGACATCAACGGGTGCAATGGGCCTGCCATTGAAGCCCGTCACTTTCAATATTTCGCCGGTTTCTTCTATTTTTGCTCCCAACGCTTTGCATGCGGCAATGGCGGAATCAACGTCGGCGCTGTGAAGGCGGTAGCGGATGGTGGATGTGCCTTCGGCCAAAGCGGCCAGAAAAACGGCCCGTATGGAATGCGATTTGGAAGTTGGAATCCGCACCGTCCCACGCACAGTGGAGGAATTTGAATCGATAAACATTCGCGGGATTATACCAAAACGGCCAATTGCGGCATTATTTTAATTTATCATCCATCCCGGCGAGCGCGTTTACCTTTGCGGCGCAGATGAAATCGTTTTCCGAAATTCCCCCTACCGAGTGGGTGGAATAACTAATGCGGCAACGGTTGTAGCCAACGGCCATATCCGGGTGGTGATTCTCGGTATGCGAGACCCATGCCACGGCGTTGACGAAAGCGATAGTCTCGTAATGATCCTTAAATGCGAATTCGCGGGTGATAAGTCCATCCTTCAGTTCCCAGCCGGGAACAGCGCGAAGCGCCGCCTCAATCGCGCTGGGGGGCATTGGCGGAGTGTCTTTTGGCAACGGTTGGCATTTGCGGCTGATAAAGTCCATGCCCATTAATAATCCATCAGCAGTTGGAATGATACGGTTGGCTTAAGGTTTGAGTTGGCGTACATGTCATAGGCCATGATTAATCTAACACCGGGCTGCAGCAGATACCCCGCCCCAAGGTTCATTGAAGCATAGCGGTTTTTTCCCAGAAGGCCGTCGGCGGCGAACCACCATTTCTTGTTCAATTGGTACTCAATAGATGCCATCGGGCCGCTGCTGCTGGCTTGGCCGGTTTCATCCACCAGTACGCTGCCGCTGCCGCTATAAAATCCGCCTTGAACGCGCCATGATCCGAAAAAACTTTTTGATGCGGCAAGGTACATGATATTGGCGGCGGTGGCATCCCCCTTGCCGCCATAATCAAGTATCCCCACGGCGATGCCAGGAAAGTAATCCGAGAAGAAAGCTCCTTCGTGTACGGCAAATTTAAGGTTGAAAAAGAGTGGGCTGTCGGCCGCTGCGGGAATGCTGCCGTTCAGGTCGCGGTAATCGAGGCCGATTTCCATTCCCCATGATTTACCGACTGTGTATGGAATCAACCCGTACGTGACGCCGTAATTGATCAGGTTCCACCCGCCATCTGCGCTTTTCTTCATGAAGGTGTTGTATGTTTCAACATCGAAGCGGGCTGCGCCGTATTCCAGCACATTCGTACTCGGCACGGCGATTACCCGGCTTGGTGTGGCCGATGCGGTTCCGGCGCAAAACATTATCAATCCCAGCATTAAAAAAATCAACCGTGCTCCCGCTTCGCCAAAATGCGCTCTGGGACGGTTTGCCGCACGCGTTTTGCTCATGTCCGGTATCCTTTTCAATGGCGGTGATGGAAGTTCCGTCAGCCCAGGTTCCGCAATCATCCTAGCCGTTAACCGGGGGTTTGACAACCGGGCGCCTCCCCCCTAAACTGTTCCCTCTATGACAGCCCCTAAAAGTGATTTTATCTGGATGGACGGCGCGCTGGTTCCCTGGGATCAGGCAAACGTGCATCTGTTGACCCATACGCTGCATTATGGCACCGGCGTGTTTGAAGGGGTGCGCTGTTACAAAACCGTCAAAGGCCCCGCCGTGTTCCGCCACCGCGAACATATAGAGCGTTTGGCCGCCTCGGCGCACATTCTGGGCTATGAGCTTCCCTATACCGTGGAAGAGTTGATGGGGGCGGTACGTCTCACCATCCGCGAAAACAGGCTGGAAGAGTGCTACATCCGGCCCATTGCCTGGCTTGGAACCGAAAACAGGGGGCTGAACCCGAAGGGGCTGAAAGTGCATGTGGGCGTGGCGGTCTGGCCGTGGGGAAAATATTTGGGGGACGACGCCGCCAACAGCGGCATCCGCGTGACGGTGAGTTCTTTTACCCGGCATCACCCGAACATCACGATGAGCAAAGCCAAAGCAACCGGCATTTACATCAATTCCGTGCTGGCGAAGCAGGAGGCGGTAAGGATGGGATTTGATGAGGCGATTCTGCTGGATCCGTTCGGCAACGTAGCCGAAGGAAGCGGCGAGAATATCTTTGTCGTTCGTAACGGCAAGATCAAAACTCCCCCGGCGATCAGCGTGCTGGAAGGGATCACCCGTGACAGCGTGATGCGCATCGCGTCCGATCTGGACATACCGTTGGTGGAGCAGCTCTTCCCGCGCGACGAAATGTATATTGCCGACGAGATATTCCTTACCGGCACCGCCGCCGAAATCACCCCCGTGCGCGAAGTGGATCACCGGAAGGTGGGACGCGGCACTGTGGGGGCTGTGACCCGCAAAATTTATGATACATTCTTCGATGCAATCCATGGACGGAACGAAAAGTACCTCGACTGGCTTGACATTTTGTAATCCGGTCTTATCCTTATTTCATATACAATTTAGGAGACATGGCAGATGCCCATTTACGAATATCAATGTCCCAAGTGCGCCACCGCCAAGGAGCTGCAACACGGCATGTCAGAATCCCCCAAAGTGAAATGTCCCTCCTGCCGCGTATCCATGAAGCGCGTGATTTCCGTTAACTCCTTTCAGCTTAAAGGGGAAGGCTGGTTTAAGACTTCCGGCAGCTATTCTAAAAAAACCGGCGGCGAAAAAGCTGTCACCACCGCCAAGAAGGCCGAAGCTTGATGGCCATGCGGCTAGTGAAAAACCGGTTGCTGTCTTTGTCCGCCGCGGCCATTATTATGTTTGCGGCGCCGGCCCACGCTGTGAAGCCGCAACCCCCCGTCACCGTTGTTTGCAGCACAGTGAGTAACAAGGATTTCGTGTATACGGCGGAGTGCCTTGTGGAGTCCCATGGCGATCGCATACCTGCCCACGTCAGCCTAACCTCCATGCAGGATAAGGGAACCCTCATCGCCAAGTACAATACGGCGGCCACAAATGGCTTAGGCAAATGGACGATCGTTTTTGAGGCCCATGAGCAAAAGCCGCTTCCGGTTTATTTTGATGTGCACTATCCGGATGGAACGGTCATCCGTGCCACCGGGATATACGATCCCTACGGTGTTTTGGCCAAGCCGAAATCCATCGCGCCTTCCGGCGTGGTGAATAAGAAAAATGGTGTTGGGGGGGTAAAGGAATACCCCTCTAACTAGCGCCTTTTTTTCTTCTTCGTTTTTTCTGATGTAAAGTAACCGTATGGATACGCTTGTCCGCGCGGGGATTTTATATCCCGTCACCTCTCCCCCTATCGAAAACGGGTGGTTGCTTTTGCGTGGCGGGCGGATTGTCCGTTTCGGCGGCGGCGCGCCCCCCCGCGCGGATGGAATAATCGACCTCGCCGGATATCTTGTCATGCCGGGTTTCGTTAATACCCATTCCCATTTGCAGTTCACCGCCGCGCGCGGAAAAATGCCAAACCACGATTTTATCGAGTGGGTTCGGGCGGCGATAGCCTATTCGTCAAAAATCTCCGTAAATGAAATGTTGCGTGGAGTTGAAGAAGGGGTGGAGGAACTTCTTGCCAGCGGAACGACGGCGGTGGGGGATATTGCCAGCCATCCAACGGTGGCGGAAAAGGTGGCACGGAGTTCCTTGCGGGCGGTGGTGTTCGCGGAGGCCCTTGCGCCTAATGAAACTGGCGGAGAACAGGCGTGGCGGCACTGTCTCGATTTTTTGGAAGTGGCCAGGAATGCCGGTGGGCGGGTGGGCCTTGCGCCCCATGGCCCGCATACTGTTGCTCCCCAACTTTTTGCGGCCTTTTTCCGGTATGCGCGGGAACGGGACATTCCCATTACCTCCCATGTTGCGGAATCGCCGGAGGAAAATCGTTTCATTGGGACGGGGGAGGGGCCATTTCTCGATCTGCTGCAAAACCGGGGTACGCTTGCGAATGGTTTCAATGGCTATGGGAAAAGCCCGGTCATGTTGATACGGCAGCAGGGGGCATTGCGGCATTTGATCGCGGCGCATTTGAACGAGGTGGATGAGGAGGATGTTGCGGCGCTGGTGGCGGAGAAGGCGATCCCGGTTTTTTGCCCCGGCTCGTCCCGCTGGTTTGGCCGGAAGAAGGTGATGCCCCTGGATCGTTTCTTCGAAGCGGGGCTTGCGCCTTGTCTTGGCACCGATTCGGCGGCGAGCAACGGTTCCCTTTCTATGCTGGATGAGTTGCGCGCGGCGAGAGGATATTTTGATAGCATTCCGCTTGAGCGTCTGGTGGAGGCGGCCACCATGAACGGCGCGCGGGCGCTGGGCCTGGAATGCGGCGCGCTAGAGCCGGGGCGGTGGGCTGATATCGCCGCTTTTCCCGTCCGGAACGGCTTGCCGCTGGATGCGGTTTTTACCGCCAAGGAAGCGGCTTTCGTGATGGTTGGGGGGAAGGTGATGCGAAATACCGCTTGAATTTGCCGGGGGTATTTCCTATAACGGCTAATGCATATCCAAAGGAGTCACAGGTGATGGAAACATTGGGGGAACGGGAACGGCGGGTATTAAGGGCGGTGGTGGAAAACCACATCCATAATCCCGTTCCGGTGGCCAGCCGAACCCTTTCCATGCTGGGATTCAGTCCGGCAACCATCCGCCACATCATGGCAAATCTCGATGAGATGGGATACATAACCCAGCCGCACACCTCCGCGGGCCGCGTGCCGACTAATAAAGGCTACCGTTTTTACATCGCCGAGTTGATGCAGGCCCGGCCTCTTACATCCCAGGAACGCCGGACCATTGACACCGGCCTTTCGGCCGCCGATGCAAACTCGGGGAATATGCTTACCGCGGCTTCCCGCCTGCTGGCATTGTCTTCGCATCAGGCGGGCTTGGTGCTTTTTCCAAAGCTTTCATCGGAGCCGATCAGCCGCTTCCACTTTGTAAGCATCGCATCCCGCCGTATACAGGTGGTGCTGGTGGGAACTTTGGGACGTGTGCGGAATGTGCTTGTCACGCTGGACGAAGAACTGACCAACGCGGAGTTGGCCGAATTGGCGAATTACATTAACCACCGGTTTTCCGGCAAAAACCTGAAGCAGATCCGCGCAGCGCTCCGCCGCAGGGTGGGTACCGAAGAGGCGCGGGCCGACCGCCTGTTTGAACAGACGGTTAAAATTCAGGAGCAACTGGGGCTGGATGATCAAGGCCTCGACTTGGCGGTTGAGGGGATGGAGGCGCTGTTTGATATCCCGGAATTCCAAAAGGATGCCCTCAAACTGAAAAACCTGTTAAAGTTGCTCGCCGACAAGAGACGGCTGCTCGCCATTCTGGATCGTTGCATGGATGAAGACGCCGGCCAGATAGTGGTCGAAGTCGGCGCGGAATTCAAATACAACGGCGGCGTGGAAGACTGTGTTTTCGTGGCCCATTCCTGCGGTGGCACCCAGCAGGGGTGGGACGGGGCCATTGGCGTGATTGGTCCCACGCGGATGGATTATCCGTATATGCTGGGGTTGTTGGATTACTTTTCAAAATCGCTTAATGGCATCATGATTGGGAGCAAAAAATGACCGGGGATCAGGAACAAAAAGGGCCTGTGGAAGATCAGGCGGCATCGGAGTTTTTGCCACAGCCCGAAGCGGCAGCCGCCGGCAAGGAGGCATTGGAGGCCGCGGTGGAAAAGCTCCGCTACGATTTGTTGCTGCAACGCGCGGATTTTGAAAATACCCGCAAGCGTCTTGAACGGCAGAAGGAAGAGGATGTGAAGTACGCCGCCATGCCGATGGCGCGCGAGTTGGTGACCGTGCTTGATACGCTGGAGATAGCCCTTACCCATGCCACGGCCGACGACCCGATGCGGCAAGGGGTGGGGATGGTGTTTGACAGTTTTCTTAAAACGCTGGAGCAGTTCAACGTCCGGAGGATAGATGCGGCGGGACAGCCGTTCGATCCAAAGCTGCATGAAGCAATCGGGATGCTGGCCGACCCATCGAAGCCCGACAATACCGTTTTATCGGTGCAACGCCCCGGCTATATGCTTCACGACCGGCTGTTGCGTCCCGCCGGAGTGTTGGTCAATCACCTTCCGCATCACTCTGAAGCTCAAGCTGATGGGAATCCGAAGACGGAATAATCACCACCATTTCCCCCTTAAGGCGGGCCCCTTTAATGGGGGCCTTGATCTCTGCGGGGGTGCCCCGCAAAAATTCTTCGTGAATTTTCGTCAATTCACGCGCCACCACTATCCGCCGCTCCGGCATGATCTGCTCCAGTTCATCCAGCAATTTGGCGATGCGGTGCGTACTTTCAAATATCACCACCGTCCGCGGTTCCGCGGCGAGGCGCTTCAGTGCGTTCATCCGCCGGCCGCTTTTTACAGGCAAAAACCCCTCAAATGTGAAGGAGGAGGTATCAAGTCCGCTGCCGCTTAATCCGGCCAGCAGCGCGGAAGCGCCCGGCACCGGTATCACCTGTATGCCGTGGGTTATGGCGCGGCGTACTACCTTCACGGCGGGATCGCTAATGCCGGGAGTCCCGGCGTCCGTGATGAGCGCAACGGTTTTCCCTTCCAGCAGCAAATGCAGCAATGTTTCGGCCCGTTGGTGTTCCTTCGGCCCGAAGTAACTCACCATCCGCTTGGGTCCGACGGCGTAGTGATCCAGCAGCCGCTTGCTGGTCCGGGTATCCTCGGCGGCAATGACATCCGCCGCTTTGAGTATCTCCACGGCGCGGTAGGTCATGTCTCCCAGATTGCCAATGGGAGTGGCTACAAGATAAAGTGTGCCATGCAGGTTTGGATTTGAGTTCATGTTCCAATATAATACGGCCAACCAGAGGAGTTGTAAAAGGGAATGACACCGGAAGAGAAGCTGTTTTTAAAATATGAAAAAGCCCGTATTTTCATTGTCGGCTTCATTCCCCCCGAATTCAAACTGTTAAAGGCGTACTTTCACGGCAAGCATATCACCGGCATCACCGAAGCGCGCGATGCCGATACGGCCTTCAGCAAGCTGGAGCTTTCCGCCTTCCATTTTCTTTTCATCAACGTGGATTTGTACAATAACCATACCCTCTTGGAGCGGGTGGTGGATACCGCCCGTTTTGCCAATACGCCGATTTTTGTTTTTTCAAAAACTCCGCTGGTGTACCAGTACAGCTATGAAAAACGAAAAATAAAGGGAGCCTTCTGCCGCCTGCCGGTGAACATTAACGAAATGGAAAAAAGCCTTCTGGGAATATTGAAAGAAGGGAAGGTCGAGAGAAGCCAGACCGGTAATCTGGCGGGAATGTTGCAACATTACACCCTGGGCTGCAAGGCGATGGAAATGGGAAATCTAACGGATGCAAAGGAACATCTGCGGCAGGCGCTGAAAGAGGATCCGAAGTTTTTCGACGGTTACCTGAAGATGGCCGACGTGCTGACGGCGCAGGAGGATTACGATACCGCCTTGCGGGTGCTGGCGAAAGCGAATGAGATACAGCCCAATGACGCGCGCGTGTTCTTCAAAATGGGGATGGTGCAGCTGGCGAAAGGGGACAAGTCAGCCGCCATGGATCTCTTCAAAAAAGCGATTGCCCTGGAGCCGCGCAACATAAAGCTCATCATGGATTGCGGCAACGCGTTTCTGGAAAAGAACCACATCGACGAAGCGCTTTATTTTTTCAATATGGCCAAGGATCAGTCGCCCGACTTTATTTATGCCTACAATCGTATTGGCATAGCCCTAAGCCGCGCGGGACGCTTTGACGAGGCGGAGGAGAGTTACAATCACGCCTTGAAGCTGGACGAGAGCGACCCCGGCATCTATTTCAACCTTGGTATGATGTGGATGCGCCAGGGGAAGAACGATAAGGCGGTCGAAAAGTTCAAGCAGGCGCTTGTGCTTGATGCGGAAATGCATGAAGCGCGCGAAATGATGGATAAAATCACCAAAGTTGAACAGCCCGCTCCTGCCAAAGGGTGAAAAGTTGCCTTATCTTCGTGGAGGTGTTTTGCGGCGGCCATCATGCGGAACCGTCGGGGGAAAATTTTTACAGCGCAGGATTCTCTGGAAAATCCCTAAAAATCCTTGAATATTCAGGTTTCACCATATAGACTCAAGCGCATTATGAAAACAGGGAAAATCGCGTTTGTGTTCCCCGGCCAGGGGGCGCAGGCTGTTGGAATGGGCAAAGATTTGGCCCACAATTGCCCACCCGTGGGCGGCCTGATGGAATCCGCCTCCGCCGCCATCGGCATTGACCTTGGCAAGCTCTGTTACGAGGGGCCGGAGGATCAGTTGGCCCAGACTCAAAACACCCAACCGGCGTTATTCACTGTTGGGGCGATGGCGCTTGCCGCCTTCCGCGCGCGCAGCAACGTGCAGCCCGATTTTGTGGCCGGCCACTCATTGGGCGAGTTCACGGCGCTATATGCCGCCAACGCGCTTTCTTTTGAAGATGCGGTGAACATTGTGCGGCGGCGCGGCCTCTACATGAGCGAGGCCCGCGGCGGCGGTATGGCAGCGGTGCTGGGGCTGGACGCGGCTGCCATTGAAGACGTTTGCCGCCAAATGAGCGATGCACCGGGGGCGTTGCAACCGGCCAACTACAACGGCGATGCGCAAACGGTTATCGCCGGCCGGAAGGATCTGATAGAAAAAGCCGTTCCCATTTTGCAGGAGCGCGGCGCCAAGAAAGTGGTCGTATTAAACGTCAGCGCCGCTTTTCATTCCCCGTTCATGAATGATGCCGCCGTCCGTTTATCAGCCGACCTGGATAAGCTGAAATTCAACGATCCCGCGGTGCCGCTGATCAACAATGTCGACGCCAAACCGGTTTCGGCCGCGGCCGAAGCCCGCGAAGGGGTGAAGAGGCAGGTGACCGGCGCGGTGCGATGGACGGGTGTGATGAAGGCGATGCTTGATAACGGGGTACAAACGGTAATAGAATTTGGAATCGGCAGAACCCTCATCGGAATGTTCAAGCGGATTGATAAAAACCTGACACTGTGCAACGTGGAAGACCTTGCCAGTTTGGAAAAAACGCTGGAGGTGCTCAATCAAAACGCTTAGCGGAAAGGTTGCCCTGGTAACCGGGGCTTCGCGGGGAATTGGCAAGGAGATCGCCATTGCGTTGGCCGAGGCGGGAGCCGATGTTTTCATCACCTACAATGCCTCGCCCGCCGATGGCGTGGTTGAGGCCATCCGCGCCCAAGGTGTGCGTGGGGAGCAGGCGCAATTGAACGTGGCGGATGGCGTCCGGTGCGAGGACGTGGTGAAGGAGTGCATCGAAAAGCTGGGCGGTTTGGACATCCTGGTGAATAACGCCGGGATTACCAAAGACGGCCTGCTGATGCGGATGAAAGATGCCGACTGGGACGAGGTGCTGGACACCAACCTGAAAGGCGCGTTCAACATGACCCGCGCTGTTTCGCGCCCGATGATGAAGAAACGCACCGGGAGGATTATCAATATCGGTTCGGTGGTTGGCGCCACCGGCAACGCCGGACAGGCGAATTATGCCGCCAGCAAAGCGGGCCAGGAGGGGCTTACAAGGGCTGTGGCGAAGGAACTTGCCAGCCGGAATATTTTGGTGAACCTTGTCGCTCCAGGATATATAGTTACCGAAATGACCGATGTTTTAAGCGAAGATGTGAAGAAAGCCGTGCTGGAATCAATTCCGGTGAAACGGTTCGGCTCAACGCGTGATGTGGCGAACACGGTGGTGTTTCTCGCCTCCGACGCGGCGGGTTATATCACCGGCCAGGTGCTGCACGTAAATGGCGGAATGTACATGTAAGGGCCGTAGCCCCTCACTAAACCTAATATTATTGGAGAAGTTGCAATGAACAAAAAAGCGGTGGGCATGGCGGTGGCCGTGTTGTTCGTGATCGGCCTCGTTTTTGTGTCCTTCCTTGATTCCAGCCAGACGCCTGCGGCGGCGGCTGAAGGGAAGGGGGCTTCCAAGGCGGCTCCGGCTACGTCTCCTGCTCCGGCCCCTGCGCCGGGCGCTGCTCCCGCCCCGGCCCCTGTTAAAGAAGTAACTTATGATCCGAAAAAGCTTCCTAAAGTGATTGGAACGGTGGGCGGGGTGGAATTAAACAAGGCTATCTTCGAAAAGGTTCTCGAGAATCTGATCAAACAGATGCAATCGCATGGCCAACCCCTTACGGAAGATTGGCTCAAGAATGCCCAAAAACAGGTGGTTGACCGGATGGTGACCGCCGAAGTGCTTTATCAGGAAGCGGCAGCCCAAAAAATTAAGGCGGACGACAAGGAAGTCCTGGATCAGATGGACAAAATCGCCAAATCTTTCCCCTCGCCGGAAGAGTACAAAAAAGGGTTGAAGGAGCAGGGAGTCAATGAAAAAGACTTGAAACGGGATATTGGCAAGAATCTCGCCATCCGCCGCCTGCTTGACGAAAAAGTCACCAACTCATTAAAAGTGGAAGAGGCTGAAGCAAAGAAGTACTACGACGAACATACCAAGGACTTCGACCGCCCTGAAATGGTGAAAGCGCGTCACATCATCCTGTTGGTGGACAAAGGCGCCGATGAAGCCAAGAAAGCCGAAATAAAAAAGAAGATGGAAGGAATCCAGGCGGAACTCAAGGCCGGGGCGAAATTCGAAGACCTTGCCAAGAAAAATTCACAGGATGGCAGCGCTGAACATGGCGGCGACCTCGGCTTCTTCCCCAAAGGGGCGATGGTGAAGGAATTTGAAGAGGCGGTATGGAACATGAAGCCGGGCGAAGTGAGCGGCATCGTTACCACCCCGTTCGGCCTGCACCTCATCAAGTTCGAGGAACGTAAGGCGCCCGGCTCCATCCCGTATGCGGAGATGAAAGATGACCTGATCCGCGGCCTTGAATCGCAGAAGAAGGGGGATGCGGTGAAAAACTACATCGAAACCCTGAAGGCAAAGGCAAAAGTAAAGATCAACATCTGACCCGGTAATGCGGCGGCGGGCTTTCCAGTCCGCCGCCTTTCTTTTTTTCAAAGATACCCGCTATGATTGAACCATGCGTCTAAGCGTTATCATCGTCAATTACAACAGCGGCCCCTATTTGGAACAATGTGTCGCATCGATGGCCGAGAAGTTTGGCGGACTCGAATACGAAGTCATCATTGTGGATAATGCCAGCACCGACGGCAGTATCACAGCCGCCGTCCGGGCCGACCGCCATACGGCATTCCTCATGAGCGAAACCAACATGGGGTTTGCCGCCGGTTGCAATGTGGGGGCTGATATTGCCATCGGTGAATTCCTGCTTTTTCTCAATCCCGATACCCGCATCCTTTCGGATGGCATCGGCGCGCTGCTGGACTCTTTTTTGGCGGATACGGCGGCGGGCGCCCTCGGCTGCCAAAACCGCCGCCCCGATGGAAGCATCCAAAGTTCCGCGTATGGGTTCCCCACGCTTTTTCTGGTGTTCGCGTGGGCTTTCCGGCTGCGGGAACTGCTTCACCTGCCGGGGATCAAAATGCTGCTCACCCCGTTTTTAAAAGGGCGGTTCGGGCAGTTTGATCCGCACAGCCGCCCGAAGCCGGTGGATTATGTCACCGGCGCGTTCTTGCTGGTGAAGCGGCTGACGTGGTATAAGACGGGGCCGTTTGATCAACGGTTTTTCCTTTTTTGCGAGGAGATCGACTGGTGCTTGCGTTGCAAACGGGCGGGGTTTAACGTGGTGTTCGATCCCTCGTTCGAGATCGAGCATTACGTCGGCTACAGCTCGCAAAAGGAAAAGCCGCGCGTACTTCTGGAAAAATTTATGAGCTACCGGCGGTATTTTGAAAAACACCACCCCGGCCTCCAAAGCGCCCTCCTGAATGGTATATTCGCGGTGGCCGTGCGCTTTTGGGCGCTCTACTATAAAATGAATGGAGACAAGGAATACGCCAATGCCTACAAAGGAATTAAAAGCCGCCTTGAGCTTGACGAAGGCTGAGAAGTACGAAAAACTGCGCGGCATCTTCGCCGGGATGGAGAGCGTGGTTATAGCCTATTCGGGCGGCGTGGATAGCTCGTTTCTGGCGGCCGCCGCATGGGATGCGTTGAAGGACAAGGGGGGGCGTGTGCTTGCCGTCACCGCCCGCAGCAGTACCTATCCGGAAAGCGAATTCCGACAGGCGCTCGATATCATCGAAAAGATAGGCGCGCCTCACCGCGTGATCGTCAGCGAGGAGCTGGACATCCCCGGCTATGCCGACAATCCGCCTGACCGCTGTTTTTTTTGCAAGGGAGAGCTGTTCGGCATCCTTTCAAAAATAGCCAAAGATGAGGGATATGCCTTTGTCTGCGATGGCGCGAATATGGATGATCTCGGCGATTACCGTCCGGGACGAAAGGCGGCGGCGGAACAGGGAGTCCGCTCGCCGCTCATCGAGGCGGGCTTTGCCAAAGAGGACATCCGCCATCACGCGCAACGGCTCGGCCTGCCAAACTGGGACAAGCCGGCCGCGGCCTGTCTCGCCAGCCGGTTCCCGTATGGGGTGAAGATCACCGCCGAAAAGCTGTCACGCGTGGAGCAGGCCGAGGATATTTTAAAAAAGGCGGGGTACCGGCAACTCCGCGTGCGCGATCACGACGGCATCGCCCGGATCGAAATTGCCAAAAGCGAACTGGCCGCGTTTATGGCTGACACAAGGTATGGCGAGTTGGCGGTGTCCATCAAAGCACTCGGCTTCACCTATGTAACCCTTGACCTTGAAGGCTATCGCACCGGCTCGTTGAATCTGTTCAAGTAGTCAAGCCACGGCGCAGGAGGGAAGTGGCGGAGCGCTGTTAAAAAAACGGTTCGCTGGCGGTGCCGTGCGATACTTCGGGTTGGTTCACCGCGCCGTGGGGGCGTTGCCCGGCGATGGCTTCCAGGATGTTCTGCGCGGCATCAAGCGTGATGTTCCGCCGTACGTCTTCCACCGCGCTGCCGATGTGCGGGGTGAAAACGGTCCGCAAGCTGTTCTTCACCAGCGCGGGATTGATGCTTTCCGGGTGATCCGAAAATATGTCGTCTTCCATGGCAAATACATCCGCCGCGTAACCGGCCAACCCGCCTCCCTCCAGCGCCTTCACGACGGCCGATTCCTCCACCACGCTCCCGCGGGCCATGTTGACGAGGTAGGCTCCCTTTTTCATTTTTCCTATCGTCTTCGCATTGATGAGTCCGCGTGTTTCCGGCAGAAGGGGAAGCGAAAGGATGACAAAATCGCAAGAGGCAAGCAAGTCGTCCTGCGATTTGCGGTTTAGTTTCAGCGCGTATTCGCGGTCTTTCAACAGGGGGCTTGGATCGGCATAGAGCAGCTTCATGTCAAAGCCCTCCAGACGCCTGGCGATAGACTGGCCCAGCGCGCCCATGCCGAGGATGCCGAGCGTTTTGCCCGAAAGGCCGGTGCCGTAGTGGTCGGCGCGCCATCCGTTGAATTTGCCGGAACGGATGAACCTGTCCCCTTCGGGGAGCATCCGCGTCACGCTGATTAAAAGGCCGACGGCCAGCTCGGCGGCAGGAGTGTGCCGCATATCCGGCACGGTCGTGTACCAGATGCCGCGTTTGGTGCAGGCGTCCATATCCACGTTCTTCGGCCGGATGGTGGTCGTGGCGGCGATGCGCAGCTTGTGGGCGGCGGCGATCATCTCGCCATCCAACAGGTCTTTGCCGAAAAGCATCACCGCATCGGCGGTACCGATCTCTTTCAAGAGCGTCTTGCGCGGCATGGATTCGCGGTTGTTATTTCGGATTAACTCGCATTGGGAGCTTAAATAATCGATGACTTCATCATGCACCCAGTGGGTAATAACTACACGAGGTTTGGTCACGGGCCGCTCCTTTGGGGATTATCCCTGATTATAATGAAAATCGCCGGGAAAGGGAAATTTCCCTGAAGGCATTGTCAAAGGAGCATGGTGATGGCATATAATGATTCGCATGGAATCGGGATGGGGCAATGGCTAAGATAATGATTGTTGATGACGATCCCAACATCGGGTTGCTGGTCGAAATGACCTTGCGTAAAAAGGGCAACTTCGACATTGTCAACTGTTCCAGCGGCGAGATGGCCTTGGAGCGTTTGGCCAAGGATCAACCGGATTTGATTTTGCTTGATATCATGATGCCCGGTATTGACGGCTATGAGGTCTGCCGCATAATAAAAGGAAACCCCGAAACCAAATTTATCTCGGTCATAATGCTTTCCGCCCGGCGCGAGATGGTGGACAAGATCAAAGGCATGGATTTGGGCGCCGACGATTATATTGTCAAGCCATTCGACCCGGATGAGCTGCTTAGCAGGGTAAAAGCCCGGCTCCGCATCCGGGAACTTGAAAAAGACCTGCTCGATGCTAAACAGCTTCAGACCGTTTTGGCGATGACCGTTACATTGCAGCACGAGATCAATAACCCGCTTGCCGGTATTATAGGCAATGCCGACATGCTCAAAGATTGGCAAAAAATGGATGCAAAAGATGTGTTTGATTGTATACAGGCTGTGAATACCCAGGCCCGCCGCATCCGCGATCTGGTGGCGAAGCTCAGTTCTGTCACTAAAGTTGTGGAATCAACTTATATCGGTTCCACCAAGATGATCGATGTAGACCGCTCCAGTCCCCCGTCCGAAAAAATCGGCTGAATTCTTCACGCATTCTCCTCTTTTAATTACCCGACATTTTTGGTAAGGTATGGAGGTTATCTCTCGCGGCGGTTTAAGGGTCTAGGTATAATTAACGGCAGTTTAAGTAATAATGTGGTGGTTGTTTCGGGAGGCTTTCCACATTTGGATTATCAGCGGTCAATGGGCAGGGTATTTCGATTAACAACCTTAGTGCCAAGGAGAGCAACATGAGCGAGACATATCAAATTTGCGATTGCCGCCGGGTGACAAATACCCAGATAGAAGAAGCGGTGAAGAACGGCGCCAATACTTTCGATAAGCTGCAGGCGGCCACCCACGTGGGGACCGGTTGCGGCGGGTGCATCATGGATGCAATTAAAGTGTTCAAGGAAGCGAGGGCCAAGTACCTTGTCTGAACTGTTTCTGGACGAACCATCGGTTCTGAAGGTGAACCTTTTGGGACATCCAGTCCTTCGGAAGCGCGCCGAACCGGTGACCCTGGAAGAATTAAAGGATCCGCGATTCAAACTTTTTATCGAATCAATGGTTGAAACAATGCGGGAATATAACGGTGCGGGTCTTGCCGCCCCCCAAGTCGGCGTTTCCCGCCAAGTGGCGGTGATCGAGGCCCAGGAAAATCCCCGTTTTCCCGGCAAAGATAATATTCCCCTGACCGTGCTGATCAATCCGGAGATCACCGCCTTTTCACCAGACGTGGAAGAGGGGTGGGAAGGGTGTCTGAGCGTGCGGGAGCTTTGGGGCAGGGTAAAGCGCGCCACCGGGATCACGCTGAAAGCGTTGTCGATGGATGGCAAAGAAATTACCGTTAAAGCGGAGGGGTTTCAGGCGGTGGTATTCCAGCATGAAATCGACCATCTTTACGGAAAGCTTTTTATCGACCGGATGGAGGGATTTGAGACTTTGAGTTTTACGCAGGAATACCGCCGTTATTGGCAGGAGGATTGATATACCGCGGCATTTCCTCTATGGCCGCATGTTTTAATTCTTGTCAAATGCGGCCTGTTTTGGGATTATGAAATTGGCGGGCGGTGGGGTAAAAAGGCAAACGTGTGTTAGAACACAGCCCATGCCTGACTACTTTGCGTGGGGGGTGAAAGCCCTGTATTATCATCGGAGGTCGGTGTGAAGAAACTGTTCCTCGGGATAGACATAGGATCCATTAGCGTCAAAGCGATCCTGCTTGATGAAGAACATAATGTCCACGCCAACATTTACCGGCGCATGTTCGGCAAACCGTTGCCTGTTCTGGCTGAAATTCTAAAAGACCTCCGCGCGCGGCATCCCGGCGTTGCCATTGAGGCGTGCGGCGCCACCGGCACGGGCGGCGAACTAGCCGCCTCGCTAATCGGCGGCGCGTTTTACAATGAAGTGGTGGCCCAAAGCCGCGCAATCGCACATCTGCACCCGGAAGTACGCACCGTCATTGAGATGGGCGGGCAGGATTCCAAGCTGATGATCATGAAGCCGGATACCATCCGCGGGTCCGTGCTCGAGGATTTTGCGATGAACACCGTTTGCGCCGCCGGAACCGGCAGCTTCCTGGATCAGCAGGCCACCCGGCTTGGATGCCCCATCGACAAGGAGTTTGGCGAATTGGCGCTGAAATCAAAAAATCCGGCGCGGGTGGCGGGGCGTTGTTCAGTTTTTGCCAAGTCGGACATGATCCATCTTCAGCAGATCGGCACGCCGAAAATCGACATTATCGCCGGCCTTTGCCACGCCGTGGCTCGCAGCTTCAAAAGTAACATAGCACGGGGAAAAAAGATGGAGGCCCCCATTGCGTTCGTGGGGGGGGTCGCGTCGAATAGCGGCGTGGTGAAGGCGTTTGAGAGCGAGTTGGAGCTTGCTGATGGCGCGTTGATCATTCCGGATTTGCACAACGTCACCGGCGCTTTTGGAGCCGCCCTCAATGTGATGGACGAAGGGCGGCGCGCGGAGTTCCTGTGGGAGCGGCCGGTGGAGGAATACCTTCGCGTAAGGCAGGCGGTGGAAGGGGCGATGGATCCGCTGCATGACGGCAACGGGTACGGCTATGACATCGGCGTTCACCCCGTTCAACCGGGGGCGGCGGTTTATATTGGCATCGATATCGGTTCGCTTTCCACTAACGTGGTGGCTATCGACGAACAGTTCCGTGTTGTGGCGCGCCGCTATCTCCGCACATCCGGCCAACCGATCCAGATGGTGACGCAGGGGTTGTTGGAAATCGGCGGCGAGATCGCCGAAAGCGTTATTGTCAAAGGAGTTGGCGCCACCGGTTCGGGGCGCTACATGATCGGCGATTTCGCGGGGGCCGACGCGGTGCGAAACGAGATTACCGCCCAGGCCACCGCGGCTGTACATTTTGTACCGGACGTGGAAAGTATATTTGAGATTGGCGGCCAGGACAGCAAGTATATCGCGATAAAAGACGGCGCAGTGGTCGATTTCGAGATGAACAAGGTTTGCGCCGCCGGCACCGGCAGTTTCATCGAAGAGCAGGCGGAGCGGTTGGGCCTCGACATAAAAAAAGATTTTTCCGACGCGGCTTTTTCGGCGCCGCGTCCGGGAAAATTTGGCGAGCGTTGCACCGTATTCATAGAATCCGATCTCGTGGCCAATCAGCAAAAAGGGTCGCCGGCGGCCGATCTTGCGGCGGGGCTGGCTTATTCCATTGTAAAAAATTATTTGAGCGTGGTGGGGGACCGTATCATCGGCTCCAAGGTGCTTTTTCAGGGCGGGGTGGCCTGGAACCGCGCCGTGGTGGCCGCTTTTGGCGCCGTCACCGGCAAGAAGATACATGTGCCGCCGCACCATGATTGCACCGGTGCGGTGGGGGCCGCCATCATCGCCGCGCGGTATATGCGCAACCGGCCGGGGATAAAAACCCGTTTCAAAGGATTTGATCTGCGCGGACGCAGCTACAAAGTGACCAGTTTCGAGTGCAAGGCGTGCGATAACGTATGCGACGTTTCCCGCGTAAAGTTTGTCGATGAGCCGGCCCACTACTACGGCGCGCGGTGCGAGCTGTTTGAAAAAGACGCCAAAAAGGCCGATAACGGGCTTCCCGATCTGTTTGCCGAGCGCGACAAGCTCTGCTTCGGTCCCTACCTGGAAAAGAAAAAGCCGGTGGGGGACGGACGTCTGGCTATCGGTCTGCCGCGGGTGCTTACCATGTACGAATCCTTCCCGTTCTGGCGCTCTTTTTTCGAGGAACTGGGAGCGGATATTATCCTATCAGGCAAAACGAACCAGCAAGTTGTCCGCGATTCGGTGGAACACATAACCGCCGAGACCTGCTTCCCGATAAAGATTATCCACGGCCATGTGGTGGAGCTGGTCAACAAAGGGGCCAACGTCATTTTTATGCCGAGCATCCTCACCATGAGCCCGAAGGGAACCAGCAAGTTTAAAAACAGCCAAATGTGCCCGCTGGTGCAAGCCAACAGCTATCTGGTGAAAAACTCGATGGACCTGAAGGCGCAAGGGGTGGAGCTGTGGGAGCCGGTCATCAGCTTCCAGCGCGGTGATGACACTGTTGCCCGCGAACTGGCAGCGTTGGGGCGGCGGCTGGGGGCTTCGGCGGACAAAGTAGCGGCCGCGGTGCGTGCCGCGCGCGCGGCGCAGGGCGCTTTTTATGCCGCGCTCAGGGCGCGCGGCCGCGAAGTGCTGGGGGATCTCAAGGAAGAGCGCCAAGCGGTGGTGATGATCAGCCGTCCCTATAACGGTTGCGACAGCGGGATCAATATGGATTTGCCGCGCAAGCTCAAAGATATGGGAAAAATAGCCATCCCCGTCGATATGCTGGAATTGAGCGAAGACGCCGTTTACGAAAATAATCCCAGCATGTATTGGCGCTCCGGCCAGCGGCTTCAGGCCGCTGCGGAGGTGGTGCGCAAGAATCCGAAACTCAATGCCATCTATATATCCAATTTCAAGTGCGGTCCGGACAGCTTTATAACCTATCATGTCCAGCAGCAGATGATGGGGAAACCCTATCTTCATCTTGAGGTGGATGAACATTCGGCGGACGCCGGAGCCATCACCCGTTGTGAGGCGTTTTTCGATTCGCTGGAAAACCTGGATGCGGCCGAATACGCGCGGCGCCAGTGGCGGCAAACCGTCCGCCGTAACGGTCACAACCGGAAACTGTACATTCCCTGGATGTGCGATCACTCATATTCCATGGCGGCGGCGTTTCAGCACTACGGCGTGGACGCCGAGGTGCTGCCGAAGACCGATGCCGCGTCACTTGAGGTGGGGCGCCGTTTCAGCACCGGCAAGGAATGTATCCCCTACACCTTGGTGGCGGGAGACGTGTTGAAAAAAGCGCTGGAAAAAGGGTTTGATCCTGCTGCGGCATCTTTTCTCATTCCAACCACCGAAGGTCCTTGCCGTCTGGGGCAATATCAGGGGGTGCTTAGGATACAGTTGGATCGATTGGGGCATATCGACGCGCGGCTGATGGCCCCTTCGGCGGAAGGAAATTACGGGGGCTTTGAGGGGGTGGGACGCAATTTCAAAAGAATGGTCTGGCGCGGCATCGTGGCGACGGACATTCTCATCAAGTTGGTTCATGAAACCAGGCCGTATGAGCTGGCTCCCGGAGCCACCGACAAGGCGTATCAGCAGGGGCTTGATATCGTCCTGAAATCGGTACGGGGGGGGGCGAAAGACATCTTTGAACGCATGCACGATATACGCACGATCTTCCGCGCTGTTCCAGTTGATAAAACCGTGCGCAGACCTATTGTCGGCGTTGTGGGGGAAATTTATGTGCGGTTGCATACCTACAGCAACGGGAATATCATTCGCCGTATCGAGGAGATGGGCGGGGAAGCGTGGCTTGCGCCGTTGGGAGAATGGTTTTTTTACTGCACTGACCGCTTTATCGCTAAAAGCCGGCGTGACGGCAAAATCTTGGGGTTGCTTTCGGGCATGATGCTCAACGGCATAAAGCATCGGGACGAAAAAAAAATGATGGCGCCGTTTAAAGACGATTTGCTAAACTGGCGCGAGCCGTCTACGCCGGAAGTGCTGGCACGTTCCGCACCGTATATTGACGAGTCATTCGAGGGTGAAGCGACGCT
>JAHFEJ010000077.1 GCA_023248535.1 Nitrospinales bacterium
TCGGCCGCAACGGAAGCGGTAAATCCACCTTGTTCCGTCTTATCCTCGGGGAAGAGCAGCCCGATAGCGGAACCGTGGGCATTCCCAAGGGGTACAAAATCGGTACGCTGGAGCAGCACCTGAAGTTTACGGAAAAAACGGTACTGGAAGAAGTGGCAACCGCCCTTTCTGAAGATGAAATGTACGATCACTGGAAAGCGGAAAAAATCCTGTTCGGCCTCGGTTTTGGTGAGGCGGATATGGAAAAATCGCCGCTGAGTTTTTCCGGCGGTTACCAGATACGGATGAACCTGGCGAAGTTGCTGGTACAAAACCCCAACATGCTGCTTCTGGACGAACCGACCAACTACCTCGACATCGTCAGCGTCCGTTGGCTTCAGGGCTGGCTCCGTTCTTTCCAGGGCGAGGTGATCATTATTACGCACGACCGCGGTTTTATGGATGAAGTGACTACCCACACCATGGGGATTGTCCGCCGCCAGCTCCGTAAGCTGAAAGGGGATACGGTCACCTTTTTCGAGACGCTTGACCACGAGGATGAAATTCACGAAAAAACCCGCCTCAATCAGGAGAAGCGGATAAAGGAGATCGAAGAGTTCGTCGCCCGCAACAAAGCGCGCGCCAGTTCCGCATCCCGCGCCCAGTCGCGCCTCAAGCTGCTGGACAAAATGGAGCGGATAGAGAAGCTTGATCACGATGCGATGCTTGCCTTCCGTTTCAATCACGACAAATGTCCCGGCAAAATCATCATGGAAGCGCGGGATCTCTCTTTTTCTTACGACGGCAATCCGGATAACGCATTGTTCAAGGACCTGACATTCGCGGTGGGGGCGCAGGACCGCATAGCCATCATCGGAAAAAACGGCAAGGGGAAATCGACGCTGCTGAACGTACTCGGGGGCGAGTTGAAACCGCTTACCGGCGGGATCAGCGCGCACCCCAGCATGAAGATCGGCCACTTCGGGCAGACAAATATCCAGCGGCTTGATCTCGAAAGCAACATCCTGGAGGAATTGAGCAAGGCGAACCCGTCGCTCAATAACCAGCATCTCCGGTGTCTCGCGGGCGCCATGATGTTCCCCGGCGATGCCGCGGAAAAGTTCATCAAGGTGCTCTCCGGCGGCGAGCGGAGCCGTGTGTTGTTGGGCAAAATACTGGCTAATCCGACGAACCTGCTGCTCCTCGACGAACCGACCAACCACCTCGACATGGAGTCGATAGAAGAACTCACCGAACAGCTTGATGAATATGAAGGGGCGGTCATCATCGTCACCCACAGTGAAATGATATTGCGCGACATCGCCACCAAACTGATTGTGTTCAACGAAGGGAAGGCGCAGCTCTTTTTGGGTAATTACGACGACTTCCTCGAAAAAATCGGCTGGGAAGACGAGCCAAAAGCAAAAAAGAAAGAAGATAAGGAAAAAAAGGCTGACGACTCCGATATCGTTTCTGCCGGCGCGAAATCAAAAAAAGGGCGCGAACGCGGCTTTGCATAAATAAGTATATACCGGTAAACTAGTGCACGGAGTTTGTACCTGCTGGCTGGAGGCGCGGCAGGGCTTGCTGGAATGTCCGTTTTTGTAACGGTACGTCACCTTTTTGCCGGAGGGATAATGAATTCACAACCGATTGCGGGCCGTGCCGTTTTTAATTCCGTTTTGGCATCTCTTCTGGCTATGACGATGTTCGTTGCCGGTTGCGTGCCGCCAAAGAAAAAAATGCCAAAGGGGGAGGATGTGACATCGGCGCCCGCCGCGCCCGCATCCGCCGCCGCGGCTCCAGGGAATAATCCCTTATCGCGCACGTGGCAACACCTTGTGGCGCTTGAAGGCAAAAGCGGCGGTTTTGGCTCTATCGCCATCACCAATGCCGTGGCTCAAAAAAGGGAAGAGGTTTCTTCAGCAACCAATATCCGGCTCATCGAGGTGAGTTTGGACGTTACGGGGCAACTTCGCAAACCATTCGTGGAAGCGGTGATGAACCTTGACGTTTCGCAAGCGCGCATCACGGGGGTTGAGGTGTCCGGCGCAGAGGAGATAAATCCGGGGGAGGCCGCAGCCGCCACGTTTTCAAACAAGGGGAGGGGAGGTTGGCGGATGCAACTGGCCGATGGACAGGCTCCGCGGGTGAACCAAAAACTCCGGTTGCATATTGAAGCACCAAAAAGCATGGAATCTGTTGAAATTCGCATCCAGCGGTCCTTCAAAAAAGCCAATGGTGACATGTTCAATAGCAGTCAGGCGATGCCGGATAGTCTTGAGGCGCAACGTCTTCTTGAGACAATTCAGAAAGAGTTGTCCCGCCGCGCCAAAGGCGCAGGCGGCGATATTCCCTGGTCAGCGGTTGGGGATTGTGCGTCAGTCAAGGGCGAGGAAAAAAATGGTCAATGTTATCCCACCGATGATTCATGGCGGTTGGCGGAGAAACGCGCCGCAGTTCTCTGCGGCACGCCTTGGCAGGAAAAGTTAACGCTTCTGGTAAGCGGTGTCGCCGTTGCTTTAAAGAAGCAAGAGGCGGTTGGACAACCGGTGGAAGCCCCAAAGCCTCCAGTGGTGACGAAGCCAGTAGAGGCTCCAAAGCCGGTTGAAGAGGCGAAGCCAGTGGAGACTCCAAAGCCGGCTGAAGAGGCGAAGCCAGTGGAGACTCCAAAGCCGGCTGAAGAGGCGCAACCGGTGGAGACCCCGAAGCCGGTTGAAGAGACGAAGCCAGTAGAGGCTCCGAAGCCAGCCGTTGTGGCTAAACCGGTGTCAGCGCCCAAGCCCGAAGCAGCGGCTAAACCGAAACCCGCCGCAGTACCCAAGGTTCAGCAAGAGCCGTCAAAAAAACCTGCTGCCAAAGCGGTTCCGAAAAAGGCAAAGGTTAATGACAGCGGTCAACCGGTATATGATTTAAGCGACGTATTGGGCAAACAGTAACCAAGTTCCCAACGTCCGGTTGGAATGAACGCCGTATCAGGGCTGCGGGAAGAAATCCTTCTCTGAAAGGGGATTTCTTCCCTGCTTTGCCCACCCGAAATGATAAAGACGGCCTCTCCGTGGTTCAGATGTCCGATTGGGCGATACCCCACAAAGGCAAGCGGCCTTAAGTAACCCCGGGTTGCGTACGATAACGAACGTGGGAAGAGTGCGCCGCTTGGCGTTCGCTCTCACGGGAAAATAACCACATACCACTGAGGAGCGGCACTTGATGGGGAGCGTGATGGGGCGTTGGCTTTCCGGCATAGCGCTGTTTGCCGCGATTGCCGTCCCGCGGGTAGATGCGGCGGAGCCGGCCATGGGCGTGCTTTTAAGTGTTTCACCTGTCTACCGGTATGCCCTTATACGGCTGGAAACGGGGAATGAGCCGATGCCGCAAGCAAAAACGGGCGCGGAGCAGTCTGAACTGCGCGACGGTTTTTTTCTTATTGTCCCGCTTAATGAGAATGAAGAGCCAATTGAAACAGCGCATCCCGACCAGCCCGCCCGGTGGTATCTGGGGTATACGTTTGGAAAGGCAAGAGCGGCCAGTCGCCGTCCGGGGGAAATGGAACAGGGGCTTTCGATGATCGATTTTGGCGTTAATTACCAGGAATTCGTGTTTTACCCCGGCGGCGGGAGCGCCTCCTGCCGGAAAGCGGCGATTTCGGCGTATCTGTCGATATACGAAACAAGCTATGCCACCTCGGGGCGATCAGGGAGCTTCATCTCCAGCCTCCGGGCGACGTATCTGTATGAGCATCGTGCGGCGGGAAAAATCGGCATGGTGGTTCCCGGTGCCGTCGGCCATCCTGATACGGTTAATAATATTGCGGTATCTTTTGCTTCGGCGGTCGGGGCGCTGATCGTCCATCCGGCAGTCATTTACGAGCCATCCGAAACGGCGGCCTTCCGTTTTGCCTTCACTCCCCAATACACTTTTTATAATAACCAGAATAAGGGAAATCCTTTCCTGGACAAGGAGAGGCTCCGCATGGAGGGGTGGCTTCACTTTTTTCCCGTGGCCGATCATTCCATCAGGGTGCAGGCGGGCGTTTATTCCGACCGGATAGTAAGGGGGGAAGTGACTGACGGCGGAACCGAATTAGGGGTGATGTTTCAATTCCGCCGGGATATACGGCCATTTGATTGGTAGCCGTCCTATTGTATTGCGGTTATAACCGCCGCTTTTGCATTGTGTTGCGTTTCAGTTCGTAAGGAGTTATTGTTATGGCTAACGAGATAGTGGAGATGCAAATGGATAGCAACCGAAGGGATAAAATCCTCACAGAAATAAACCGGCTTTTGCTGGAAAACGAGCTGACAAATGAAGACCGTGAAGCGATACTTGAAAATATTGTTCGCATCCATCTCGACCAGATGGAAGATATCGAGGAAATCGACCTGTTTCAGGATAGGGTGAACGACATGATCGACGATTATGTTGAACAGCATTTCGAGGATACGATGGAAGATAACAACTACAATTGAGCGCCATCGATTGCGGTTGACGCATGATGCGTATTTCTGTTAGGCTTTTGTAAAATCAATCGATATAGAGGTTGGAGGAGTGGGTAGGGGTATGACCAAATCCGATATGGCCGAAAAGCTTGCCGCGAAGCTGAACATCACAAAGCAGCAGGCGGAAGGTATTATCAACATTTTCACCAATTCGATAATCGAGTCGCTCGCCAAAGGCGACAAGGTGGAAATCCGCGGCTTCGGCAGCTTCCGCGTTCGGCACCGTTCCGCCAAAGAGGGCCGCAACCCCAAGACCGGCGAGAAGGTATTCGTGCCTCCGAAAAAGGTTCCTTTCTTTAAAACAGGCAAGGAATTCCGGCTGATTGTCGATGGCAAAGAAGTCGCCGCCGATGGCTCGGACGACAAGGAATAATCCCGGTCCCGATTATACGCTCCCCGTTCTGCGTGCTCAACCGTGCTCTTATTGTTCCGGCCCGCCTGTTCTTCGTGTTTCATGCTGAAATGGACTTTTCGCCGGGACAGAATGACAACGTGGGTGGCAATTATTTCAGGGTGAGTTCGGCGACGTTTACCCCGACTATTTTTTCCAGGTCGCCCCGTTTTTTGATGCGTTCAAAAAGGTAGGCCATCAACCTATCTTTAGCGTAGCGGGTTTCTTCGTAAAACTTGTCTTTAAAGAACACTTCGATCTCGTTTTCCAGCGCCAGTTCGTAGACGAATTTCTTGGTTTCCGCCGTTTTATATTCAGACGAGGTGGCGAATTGCAGTTCCACCTCCGCGGTCATCATCTTCACCTGTGACGAATTGAAATCTACCGGCAGCATCACGCCCACTTTCATGATGGAGGGTTCCACCAAGGAGGGTGGAATCAGTTTATCCGCCTCAAGCGCCGCTTTGCGCGCTTCTTCGTGCGCGGCCTCCGCGATCTCTTTGGCGTCTTTCGGCTTCGGAGCCTGCGCGGTGGCCGCGGGCGGATGTTCAGGCTTCTGTGCGGGAGGCGGTACCGGGAGAGAGGGCACCTCGGCTTTGGCTTCTTCATGTATGGGCGGTGTGGCGCTGGTCTCCTTTTTTTCTTCCGTGGCCGGTTGCGCCGGGGGGGCCACCGGTTTTTCCGCCGGTGCGGCTTTTTTAGCCATCACCACCGGATGGGGTTTCAATTTTACAAAGTAGTACCAGCCTGCCCCAAGCATAAGCGCAACTCCCGCCGCCATGGGAAGGGCGATCTTGGCCAGAATCCCGGTTTTCTTCTTTTTAGGCGCTTCGCCTTGATCAGTTTCCGCAGGTGGCTCTTCCTCGACGGTAAAAGCCTGTTCTTTCTCTTTGCGTTTGGGAAGTTTACCCTTGATGTAAGCGATGATGCCGGCCAATTTGCCCGGCTTGGCTTCGGCCTCCGCGTGTTGTTCTTCCACAACCGCCGGGGCCTCGGCCACCACTTTGTCCAATCCTTCGAACATGGAAGTATCAACCCCTTCGTATTCCGCCGCTGGGGCAGCCGTTGCAGCGGCGGCAGCAGCCACTGCCGCTTTTTTGGGTGCCGGAGTTTTCAATGAACCGATCGCTTCTTCGGCGAACAGCGAGTCCATTTCGTCGTCTCCGCCTGCCAACAACTGATCAGCGGAGGCGGTTGATGCGGCTTTGGGCGTTTCACCCCCCGACATAAGGGCGTCCAGATCGCCTTGGCTGATAATTTCATTGCTTTCAGGCGGCGCGGCGGCCGTTGCGGCGGGCTGGGTTTTGGTTTCGCCCAACAACGCATCCAGATCACTTTGCGAAATCATGTCTCCCTCGGTTTCCTTGGAAGTTTCCGCCGCGGCGGCGGGAGCCGATGGAGCGGAAGCGGCCGCAAAAAGGGAGTCCAGATCGGATTGGGAAATGATGTCATCATTTTTCGGTGTGGCGGGAGTGGGGGAGGCCGCGGGAGATTCCTTTTCGGTTTTCACGTTGGCCAGTATGGAATCGATGTCATCATTGGAAAGCGCTTGGGTGGTGGAAACGGTCTCCTTTTCCAAAATGCTTTCCTGGGGTGCGGGTGTGGACGCTGTCATCAGAATGGAGTCAATGTCATCTTGGCTATCCATCGCTCCCGTTGAGGGGGCGGCGCTGCTGCCGGCAAAAATCGCGTCAATATCGTCGGCGGAGGCCGTTTTGGGTGCCTCTTTCGCTGGTGGTGTTTGCTGTGCTTGAACGGAAGCGAAGATGTCGTCTATGTCGCTAGCGGTGGCCGTTTTGGGTGCCTCTTTTGCCGGGGGTGTTTGCTGCGCTTGAACGGAAGCGAAGATGTCATCAATGTCGCTAGCGGTGGCCGTTTTGGGTGCCTCTTTTGCCGGGGGCGTTTGCTGCGCTTGAACGGAAGCGAAGATGTCGTCTATGTCGCTAGCGGTGGCCGTTTTGGGTGCTTCTTTTGCCGGTGCGGGTTGTTGTGACTGAACGGAGCCGAGAATTGCGGCAATATCGTCAGCGCCAACCTCTTCTTTAGCTGCAGGAACTGCGGGCTTCTCTACCGGTGTTTCAGGACGCTGAGCATTTACACTTTCTAAAATTGCTTCAATGTCGGCACTGTTAACTGTTGTTGGTTTTTCCGTAGCCAGAGAAGGGATAGGGGCGGTGATAACCTTTTCATGAAGATCGTTGTGGACGCTTCCCAAAATGGTATCAATCTGGCTTTGAGCAGTTAATTCGGTAGAATCGTTCTTCTTATCTTTCGGTTTATCTTCGTAGTCCAGTCCAGCCATTATTGCTGCTACTTGTTCGGGAGTGAGGGCAGGCTTTCCCTTATCTTCATCGGGTTTTTTTGAAGAGGTTTTCTCGTCGGAATGTGGGGTTACCACGCGCCCGGTTACTGCGGGCGCTGCAACCGGTTGTGGCACTGGCTGATCTTGCATGGCAGGTATTGTGGTTTTAGCAGTTTCCTTGGGTGTGGCTTTCAGCTTTTTCTTAACGAAAAAGATGTTTTCACACGAGGCGCAGTGGGCGTAGGTTCCCTCTTGGGGGATGGATGAGCCATCCACTTCGTAGCGCGTGGCGCACTTCGGGCAAGTCAATAACATAGCGATTGTGTCAACTCCTTGGCTCTAAATTATCGGATATTAGAGCATCCAACTTTAGTTAAATAACTGTATTTTCAAACTATTCCAGTTATCGCACCTTTTTATGATTGACAAAACCAAGTTCTCCGTACAAAATTCTGTCCTGTAAGCATTATACACTCAACAATCGTGCCGAAACACGATTGGGCGGCCGAAAAATGGATAAAAGTATCCGGGCCGTCCACCTGCAATGGTCTCTAGACAGAAATTTAAACCGCCCACCCTGACAACTTGGGGTTGTGGCCGAACCAAAAAACGCAGTTCTCACAAACCTGCGTGATGCTATAAAGCCGGAGGGAGGATATCAACATGAGATCACTTTATCGATACGGGGTGATGGTGCTGATGGTTGTCGTTGTGTTGCTTGTTCAGCTTTCCCAGTACCAGAAGGCGCGGATCGAGGACTCCCGTGTGCGCGGGATGGCGCAGGCAGCTTCTATTGCAGTACAGCATGACTGGAACATGCAAAACGGCAAACAGATCAAAATGCGGGTAAAAGTCACCGCCATTCTGGCGGAGTTTGAAAATTCACTGCATCACGATCCCGCGCTGTTGGCCGATCTTATTATCGCCAAAGCGGGTGAATACCGCATCGATCCTTTTTTGGTTCTTGGCATTATCAAAACGGAGAGTGATTTTAACCGTTTCGCCGTTTCACCAAAAGGTGCGATGGGGCTTATGCAGCTTCGGCCAACCACTGCCGAGGCACTCTATGATGGAGAGTCTGAAGGGGTGGAAGCCGTTGCGCTTACCGACAATGAATTGAATATCAGCCTTGGCACCCGGTATTTGGCGCGGCTGATTCATCGTTTTGGCGATTTGCCCCTCGCACTGGAGGCGTACAACCGGGGGCCTACCCGAATGCGCCGTGAAATGAATGATGGCACGGGTCTGGATCGCATGTACGCGCAAAAAGTCATGGCCAATTATCACCAATTGCGCAAAAATCCGGCCGGGCGTATCCTCTAACGCCGCGGCCGCGGCCTTTTGCATTGCATTAATGCACGCTTTTGTTGTTCCTTGCGGGGCTGGCATCTGGCAGAGTAAACTTACGCTAGAAGTGATTAACGGAAAAATGACAGCTACGGTGACGCCGCTCCGGTAATGCGATGCGCTGTCAGGTGGCGGCTGGCCTGGCGTCTAAATAATTTGATGATGAAGGATAAAGGGTTATGCCGGAGTTCCGCAAGTTCATAATCCGTCCGTCACTGCCGGCAAAGCTCCGGCCGCTTAACGACATAGCTTATAACATGTGGTGGACATGGCACCCCGATGCAATCAATCTGTTGCGCCGTGTGGATCGCGACATGTGGGAAAAGTACTACCACAACCCGGTGAAGGTTCTCGGCTCCGTTTCACAGGAGCGGCTGCGCGAGCTTGAGACCGATGAAGGGTTTCTTACCCATCTTGACCGGGTGACGATTGAACTGTCCGACTACATGAAGGCGGGTACATGGTTCGAGGAAATCGGCTCCGGAAAGTGGCAGAAGGAAAATCACATTGCCTATTTCTCGATGGAATTCGGCCTTGATGAATGTCTCCAGATATATTCGGGCGGCTTGGGAGTGTTGGCCGGCGATCACCTGAAATCGGCCAGCGATCTTGGCGTACCAGTGGTTGCGTTCGGGCTGGCCTACACCCACGGTTACTTCATCCAGTACCTCAACCGCGATGGCTGGCAACTGGAAAATCTTCCCGAAAACAATTTCTATCTCTTGCCGTTGCGGCAGGTGACCGGCAAGGACGGAAAACCGGTCAAAATACAGGTGTCATTCCCCGGACGCGCCGTTCATGCGCAGATTTGGATGGTTCAGGTCGGGCGCGTGCCGCTCTATCTGCTGGATGCAAACATTCCCGAAAACTCCCCCGAAGACCAGTCGCTTACCTCCCAGCTTTATGGCGGTGATACCGAGATGCGTATCAAGCAGGAAGTGTTGCTGGGCATCGGCGGGGTACGGGCGCTGGAAGCGCTTGAGATAGGCGTATCGGTTTATCACATGAACGAAGGGCACGCGGCTTTTTCGGGGATCGGCCGGATCATGAAGCTGATGCGCAAGAGGGGGCTGAATTACGAAGAGGCGAAAGAGGCGATTATCGCTTCCACGGTGTTTACAACCCACACTCCCGTTCCGGCGGGCAACGACAGGTTCGAGCGGTGGTTGCTGGAAAAATATCTCGCGCCGGTGCTGGGCGATTCCGGTATTTCAATAAACGAGATCGTGGCTTTGGGGCGCGAAAACCCGGTCAACGACAAAGAGCTTTTTTGTATGACTGTGTTGGCGTTGCGGCTCTCAGCCGCCAGCAACGGCGTATCAAAACTGCATGGTGACGTGTCGCGCAAGATGTGGCAAAACATCTGGCCCAACCTTCCAGTGAACCTGGTGCCGATACGCAGCATCACCAACGGCATCCATATCCGTACATGGATATCGGAAGAAATGCGCAACCTGTTCGACCGCTATTTGGGCGAGACCTGGATTTCAAAGCCGGGAGAGGACTCCGTCTGGAACCGCATAGAGCGGATACCGGATTCCGAGTTATGGCGCACCCACGAACGCCGCCGCGAGCGGATGGTCGGTTTTGTCCGCCGCCGTTTGGTGGAGCAGCTCAAGAGGCGTGGCGCGTCCGAGGCTGAACTGCAACAGGCCGAAGAGGCGCTCGATCCTGAATCGCTCACCATCGGCTTTGCCCGCCGTTTCGCCACCTACAAACGGGGCAACCTGATTTTACGGGACGAAGAGCGGCTTGCCCGCATTCTCAATAACAAGGACCGGCCGATGCAGATCATCATCGCCGGCAAAGCGCACCCCCGCGACATAGAGGGGAAGAACATAATTAAAAACATCATTCACGCCTGCGGCAAGGACGAGTTCCGCCGCCGCCTCATCTTTTTGGAAAATTACGACATAGACGTTGCCCGCTATCTGGTGCAGGGGTGCGACGTGTGGCTGAACACGCCGCGCCGCCCGATGGAGGCAAGCGGCACATCGGGCATGAAGGCCAGCGCGAACGGCGTCATCAATTTTTCAATCCGCGACGGCTGGTGGGACGAGGCATATGCCCCTGAAGTCGGTTGGGCCATAGGCGCGGGCGAAAATTACGAGGATCAGAATATCCAGGATGCCGTGGAAAGCCGCGCCATCTACGACCTGCTGGAGCGCGACGTAGTTCCGCTCTTCTACGAGCGCGGGGCCGATAACCTGCCCCGCGGCTGGGTGCGGAAAATGAAAGCGAGCATGACGCAGCTTAACGCGGTGTTCAACACCAACCGGATGTTGCGCGAATACGCCGAAAGATTTTACCTGCCGCTGGGGCTGCGCTGGCAAAACTATGTGCAAAAAGATCCCGCCATCATCAAAAAACTCGCGGTCTGGAAAAAACGGCTCGAAACGCACTGGGGTGAAATGAAAGTGCTGGAAGTCAACGGCAGCACTGATTCATTCAAGGTGGGCGAAAGGAAAAAAGTGTCCGCCGTGCTGCAAATGGGGGTTATCAGCCCGGATGATATTGTGGTGGAATGCTATTACGGGCCGATGGATATGGCTGGCCAGATCGAAGAGGGGAAAAGCTCCGTTATGAAGGTGGACGGCCCTTCCAGCGGCGGCGTCTACCGTTTCGCGGGCGAGATACCGTGCGATAACGCGGGCCTGCACGGCTATGCCATCCGTGTGCTTCCCCATCACGAGCATCTGGTGCTGCAATACATTCCCGGTCTCATCCTGTGGGGTTGACCACCGCCTGTTATCCCGGACAGCCCGGTTAATCCGTTTTATTCCGGTTGGCGGCCTAACTGATGAAGCGCCGGATGCGGGGAAGCAGGTCATCATTCGAGGCGGGTTTTATAACGAAGTCATCCGCGCCGAGCCTGAAAACTTTTTCCCGCTCCTCTTGGCCCGCGCTGGTTAGCACGATCACCGGTATTTCCTTTGTTACTTCATCAAGTTTCAGTTCCCTGATAAACGTGTAGCCATCCATTATGGGCATCATCAAATCGGAAAGAATGACATGTGGCCGTTGCGTACGGGCGATATGAAGCCCTTCTTTTCCATTGGCGGCGGTTATAACTGTAGCGTTAAGCGGGGCAAGCATTTCGATGATGGTTTTTGTGGAAAGGGCGTCATCTTCCACCAGCAGGAGCGTAGGGCGTACATCGGGAAGTGTGGCATAAAAAGTGGCTCCCTTGCCGGGTTCGGATTCCAAAAGCAGGTTGCCGCCGTGGGCAAGCATGATGTCGCGTGAAAGGGGGAGGCCCAGCCCGGTGCCGCTTTCACCGGCGGTGCCGACGGTGGAAGTCCTCTCCTCGTAACTGAAAAGCCGCGCGGCCCGCGAGGACTCTATTCCCACCCCCGAGTCGCTAACCGCGACGGTGGACGGTTTCCCGTCCGGGATGAATATCCGTATGTGATCGCCGGCGCGGCAAAATTTCACGGCATTGCCGACGAGGTTTTGCAACACTTGGTAAAAAAGGGTGTGGTCCGCGAAAAGGCGGTGTTTTTCAGGAATACTGTTTTCGAGGATAATGCGCTTCGATTCTCCCATCGGGCCATAAGCCAGTATGACCTTAAGCGCCAGGTAGTTGGCGTCCAGAAAACCGAGTTTTGGCTGTATTTTCCCGGTTTTCAGCCGGCTGATGCTCAGCAGTTCTTCAATCAGGTTACTCATTTTTTCGGCCGAATCGATGGCGATGTTAATCCGTTTTACCGCATAGGCTGAAAGGGGCGCATCGGTGTCGCCAGCCATTAATTTTAGAAAACCTATCATGGTGGCCAGCGGTCCCCGCAGGTCGTGCGACACGAGCGAAACGAATTTATCTTTAAGGCGTGTCGCTTCCTCGGCGTTTTCCTTGGCTTTGCGCAGTTCCTCTTCCGCGCGTTTGCGTTCGGTGATGTCGCGTCCGGTGGAGACAAAGTGGGTAACTTCACCCCGGTTATCCTTGATCGGGGTGATCGATTTTTCCTCGATGTAAACCCGGCCATCTTTGGCGCGGTTATGAACCTCCCCGTGAAAGGTATTCCCGGAAAGGATGGTTTCCCACAGGTTTTTATAGAACTCCGGCGGGTGATGGCCCGATCTCAGGATTGCCGGGGTGTTGCCGCGCGCCTCATGGGAGTTGAAGCCGGTAAGGCTGGTGAATGCGGGGTTGACGTATTGGATGAATCCGTCACGGCCGGTAATGGTAACGGCATCGGCGGTTTGCTCCACCACGCTGGAAAGTTGGCGTACGGTATCTTCCGCTTTTTTGCGGGCCATGACGGTTTCCACCGTTTGCGGCAGTATCGTGAGGTAATTCCGCTCCGGGTCCTTAATAAGGTAATCGTATGCTCCCATCTTCATGGCATTAACGGCGATGTGTTCATCACCGCTGCCTGTGACGAAGATCACGGGAATGCCCCGTGCGCTTGGCATCAGCTCAATACCGGTGCCGTCGCCCAGCATGAAGTCGAGCATCATCAGGTCATAGTTGTTGTGCTCCAGCTTTTCGCGTGCCTCCGCCAGGCTTCCGGCGGTGTCCATGTTGTAGGGAAGGTTGTGGGCGCGAACCAGGCGCACCACCGCCATCCGGTCGATTTTGTC
>JAHFEJ010000078.1:0-1954 GCA_023248535.1 Nitrospinales bacterium
TTTACGGCGAATTCTTCGGCAAGCTTTGGGGCGAATTGGGGCTGCCGCCGCCGCTGTTCGACCGCAAGCGCGAGATCATGGCGACCGAGATAGCCGTGTTGGCCCTCGGCGGCCTGCACCTTACCGTCGGCAACCTTGTCGGCGGCGCAACACTGACCATGAAGCGCCATTTCCGCCCTGCGGCGATGAACTTCCTCGACGCGGCGGCCATCTGGGGTATCGCCTATGTGGCCTTCCTGGCCATAACGGAAAAACCGTTGGGGTGGGAACATGCGGGGCTTATCGCCGCGCCGTTGTTGTTGAAAACCGCCGTGGGGGGGATAAAAGAGGTTTTGGAAATACCGAAGCTCGTTTCGAACATCCTCTCCTATTCGCGTTTGATGGCATTGGGGCTGGCTTCCATAATGCTGGCCGATGTGGCGGATGATTTTTACACGATGTCCGGCGGCGTGCTCTGGGGAATTTTGGCCGCGCTGGCTTTGCATCTGGTGAATTTTGCGCTGGGCATGATGAGCCCCGCCATCCAGTCGCTCCGGCTCCACTATGTGGAATTTTTCAATCAGTTCTATAAAATGGGAAACCGGCGGTATGAGCCGTTCCGCTCAATGTAAATTTGGTGGAGGTACATTATGACCGAAGTATGTTTCAAGTATCTGGGGGCATCCATTGCCGTGGGATTGGGGGCGCTGGCCACCGCCTATGTGCAGGGAAAAATCGGCGCGGCGGCGGTGGGAGCGCTCATTGAGCGCAGGGAATTGACCGGCCTGATGATCCTCCTTCTGGCCATCCCCGAAACGATGGTGATCCTCGGCTTCGTGGTCGCCATAATGATCCTCCTGGGCTGATGGGCATTGAAGGGCTGACCGCCGCGCTCAAAGACGAGGCGGCCAGGGAAGAGGCGGCCCTGCTGGCCGCGGCCGGGAGCCGCGTGATGGATATCCGCGCGGAAACCGATGCGCGCCTCGCCGCACTCGGCGATGAGGCCCGCCGCATCGAGGCCAAATGCCGCGCGGTGGAAGAAGCGCTGCGGAAAGGCGCCGAAAAAACCGCGGCGCGCAAGCGGCTGGCCGCCGCCGAGCAGGCCTATGCCCATGCCGTGCGGGAAGAGTGCCGCGCCCTCTTCCGCAATTTTATGATAACCCCCGCTTACGCCGTTTTCGTGGCGAAACAATACAAGGCCGCCGCCGGTGAATTGGGAACGGTGGAACGGGTGGAGGCCGATACGCACACCGCGGCAGTGCTTAAGGATATTCTGGGCAATGGCACGGTGTTGGAGACGGGACCGGACATTATCGACGGCTTTGCCGCGTTTGGTCCCAAGGGACGGGTCGCGGTCTGGTCCACCTTCGACACCCGTTTTGAAAAAGCGTGGCGGCGGGGCGGCCCGGCTTATGCCCGCGTTATCGCCGAGGCGGCAAAACATGGGATTTGAATACACCGTTACCCGGCTGCGCGGCCTGCACAGCCGCTTCGTGCCCGATGCCGAGATCGAATCGGTCGCCGCCGGGCGGGACATCTCCTCCATCATGCTGCTTTTGGGAGAATCGGTCTTCGCCGGTGAGGTGGACCGGCTCAAACGCCGTGGCCGCGCCATTACCGTTGCGGCGGCGGCCCGCGCGGTTGAAGAAGGACGGCTGGCGGTCATCGAAAAAGCGTCGGCGCTGCTGCGCCGCTGGAATCCGGAAGCCTGCGGCCCGGTTTTCGCCCGGATGGAGATGGAGCAGATCAAGGAAGCCCTCCGCTGCATCCGGACGGGGGAACCGGTCTACGACAAACGGGTACGGTTTTTTCCGCTAATGGACGGCGCGCAATGGATCGCCCGGTTGGGGGGAATTCGTACCGTGGCGCGGTTCAAGGAAGAACTCGTCCGCGCGGAACACCCCTTCGCCGCGGCCATTGACGATACGTTGTCTCCCGAAATGGCGGAGCTGAATCTGGAGCGCTTTTATTTCAA
>JAHFEJ010000078.1:1964-10717 GCA_023248535.1 Nitrospinales bacterium
CGTGGCCGCGCGCCAAACGGCGACTCACGCGGGTACTTTGTCGACGGGCCGGGCCGTATCCGCTATTCCCAGTTTGCCCGGATGACCGGAATGGGCGGCGCGGAGTTCCGGGACCACGCGGCGCGGCTGCTTGGACTGCCGCTGGACCGCCGCGAAGGAGTGGCGGGTTTCGCCCAAGGCCTGCGGCGGGCCTTTCTGCGCAAGTGGAAGCTGGGGGCGATCGCCCGCCCCACCGGCCTGTACGAAATCCTCGTTTTTTTTGAAGAGCTTGATGTGATGACGATGAACCTCAAACTCGCCATCGGCCTTTCCGAAATGACCCGCGCGCAGGCGGCCGATGCGGCGGGCTATCTGGTGCGGAGACAACTGGCATGAATAAACCGATGGAACTGCTGGTTGTCGCCCCCTGGGGGCAGGATATCGGTTTCCGGCTGGGGGGAGCACACGTCGCCATGGCCGCCAACGCTTCCGCGTTGAACGAGCTGCTGGCCCGCGCGCTTGCCGGCAAAGAAACGGGGGTGGTCGCCCTGCCCGAGGCGATGCGGGAATGGATAAGCGAGCCGCTGCGCAAAACGCTGGCCGCCGCCACATTTCCACTCATGATCTTTTACCGGTTCCCCGGCGAATGGGCGGGGGGGGAAGAGCCGGCCGATGAAGCGGCCGAGATCATTCAACGCGCCATCGGCTACCGCCTGCGGATAAAACCATGAAGGGACATATCGCCAGCATCTCCGGCCCCACCGTGAGGGCCGCCAGCCTGGACGGCTGCTTCATGCATGAAGTGGTGCTGGTGGGGGATGAAAAACTCATGGGCGAAATCATACGGATCGACCCCGGCTACGCGGTGATTCAGGTGTACGAGGAAACCCACGGCCTGAAAACCGGCGCGCCGGTGCTTCGCAGCGGCGAGCTGCTGTCGGTCGAGCTGGGGCCGGGGCTGTTGGGGGGCATATTCGATGGCATCCAGCGCCCGCTGGAAGACCTCCACACCCACTGGGGAAACTTTATCGGCCGGGGCGCGGCGGTGAAACGGCTCAGCCATAAAAGAAAATGGCATTTCACGCCGTCGCTCAAGGTTGGCGATCCGGTGGAGCCTGGGACCGTGATCGGCACAGTGAAGGAAACCGAGACCGTCACCCACAAAATAATGTCGCCGCCCGGCGTGAGCGGAAAAATCGCCTTCATCAACGGCGGCGATTTTTCACTGGTCAACACCGTGGCGGCGCTGGACAGCGGCCATAAGTTCAGCCTGCGCCAGCGCTGGAACATCCGCGAGCCGCGCCCCAACGGGGGGCGGCTCCCTTTCACCGTGCCGCTTATCACCGGCCAGCGGGTGCTGGACACCCTTTTCCCCATCGCCGAAGGGGGAAGCGCCATTATCCCCGGCGGTTTCGGCACCGGCAAAACGGTGCTGGAGCAGACCATCGCCAAGTTCGCCAGCGCCGACATCATCGTCTACGTCGGCTGCGGCGAGCGCGGCAACGAAATGACCGATGTGCTGCATGAATTCCCCCGCTTGAAAGACCCCTACACCGGCAGGCCGCTGATGGAACGCACGGTGCTCATCGCCAACACTTCCAACATGCCGGTGGCGGCCCGCGAGGCGAGCATCTATACGGGCGTCACCATCGCCGAGTATTACCGCGACATGGGATTGCGCGTGGCGCTGCTGGCGGACAGCACTTCACGCTGGGCCGAGGCGTTGCGTGAAATCTCGTCGCGCCTCGAAGAGATGCCGGGCGAAGAGGGATACCCCACCTACATCGCCAGCCGGATGGCCGCTTTTTACGAGCGGGCCGGACGCTTCATATGCCACGGCCGTCCGGGTGAACAGGGAGCCATCACCATTATCGGGGCGGTTTCCCCTCCTGGCGGCGATTTTTCCGAGCCGGTCACGCAAGCCTCGATGCGCACCGCCAGCACCTTTTGGGCGCTGGACTACGGTCTCGCCTACCAGCGGCACTTTCCCGCCATCAACTGGCGCACCAGCTATTCCCTCGCCGCCCCCAACCTCGCGCCGTGGTACGAGGCGAACGCCGCGCGCGGCTGGGGGGCGATGGTAAGCGAAACCAATTCCATTCTGCAACGCGAAGAGGAACTGCTTGAGATCGCCCGCATCGTCGGTATGGACGCGATGGGGGAACCGGAGCGCGTGGCGATAGAAGCGGCGCGCCTCATCCGCGAAGGGTACCTCCGCCAGAGCGCCGCCGATCCGGCGGATTCGTTCTGCTCGCGGACGCGGCAACGCCAGCTGCTTGCCATCTTCCTGTATTACGCCCGCGCTCTCGAATCCGCGCAACGCGGCGGCGCGGCGCTGGAAAAAATACTCGCCGCGCCGATGACGGAGCGGGTGCTGCGCGCCAAGTACCTGGCCGAAGAAGAACTCGAAACGGAATCGGAAGTGATCAAAACCCAAACGGCGGCGTGGTTCGCCAGGGAGGAAACATGACGGACAACCTGCTCACCCGCTCCTACCGCACCATCGAATCGGTGCGGGGACCGCTGATCTTTGTCCGCGGCGTGAAAGACGCCGGCTTGTCCGATCTGGTGGAACTGGAGTTGGAAGGGGGGGCGCGGCGCGCCGGGCAAATTATCGAGTTGCATGAAGACCTCGCGGTGATACAGGTGTTCGGCGGCACCGGCAAAATATCCCCCGCCACCACCGTGGTGCACCTCAAAGAAGAGGGATTGACGATGGACCTCTCCCCGCTCATCGTGGGACGGATGTTCAACGGCGCGGGAAAACCGGTGGACGGCGGCGGCCCCGTGGCGCCGTTGCTGCGGCGGGACGTGAACGGCAGCGCCATCAACCCCATACGGCGCGACGTGCCCGCCGATTTCATCCAGACCGGTATCAGCGCCATCGACGGCATGGCAACCCTCGTGCGCGGCCAGAAGCTGCCGGTCTTCTCCGGCGCGGGGCTGCCCGCCAACGAGATAGCCGCCCACATCATCACTAACGCACGCGTTTTAAAGGAGGGCGAGGAATTCGCCGTGGTTTTTGCCGGGATGGGGATCACCGCGATGGAGGCGGAATTTTTCAGCCGGACCTTTGAAGGCAGCGGAGCCATCGCCCACAGCGTGGTATTCACGAACAGGGCCGAAGACCCGGTGGTGGAGCGGCTGCTCGCGCCGCGCTATGCGCTCACCGCCGCCGAGTACCTCGCCTTCGACCTCGGCATGCACGTGCTCGTGGTGCTTACCGACATGACCCACTACTGCAACGCCCTGCGGGAGATCAGTTCCTCCCGCGAAGAGATACCGGGGCGGCGCGGCTATCCCGGCTACATGTACACCGACCTCTCCACCATCTACGAGCGGGCCGGGCGCATCAAAGACCTTTCCGGCTCCGTCACCCAGATGCCGATCCTCACCATGCCGGACGACGACATCACGCATCCGATCCCCGACCTCACCGGCTACATCACCGAAGGACAGATCGTGCTGGACCGCCCCCTGCACCGCAAAGGGGTCTTTCCGCCGGTCAACGTGCTGCCTTCGCTTTCGCGCCTGATGAAACTGGGCATCGGCGATGGCAAAACGCGCGAAGACCATCAGGAATGGAGCGATCAGTTGTATCTCTGCTACAGCCGGGGCGTGGAACAGCGGCGCGTGGCCGCCATCATCGGCGAAGAAGGCTTAAGCGCCATGGATAAAAAATACCTCCAGTTCGCCGGCACGTTTGAACAGACGTTCATACACCAGCGCGACGACAACCGCCCGGTGGCGGAGACCCTCGCCATAGGCTGGAAGCTGTTGGGGGAAATGCCGCCTTCGGAGCTTATCCGCATACGGCACGGGTTTATCGGCAAGTACAGGCCAAAGGAGTAACCGGTGGCGCAACGGAAAAAAAGCCGCATCGAACTGCTGAACCTCAAGCGCCAAACGGTGCTGGTGAGGCAAGGGGCACGCATCCTTACCGCCAAACGCGATGCGCTGATGAAGGAATTCCACGGCATGGCGCGGAAGGTGCTGCTCACGCGCCAAAAAATGGCCGATGCCCTGCGGCTGGCGGGAAAAAGCCTGCTGCTCGCCCGCTCGATAGAGCCGCACCGGGGACTGGTCACGGCGGCGCTGGCGGCCCGGCGTGAAATACCGCTTACCGGCTCGATCCGCGGCGTGTGGGGAGTGAAGATCCCCTCCATCGGTTTTCCGCCGTTGCGAAGGCGCCATTTCGGCCGGGGCAGCGCCCCCGGCTACCGCAACCCGGTGGTGGATGAAACCGCCGCGCACTTTGAAGACGCCATCGGAGCGCTTATCGAAAGCGCCGTGGCCGAAAACCATCTGGCGAACATCGGCGGCGCGGTCAAGGCCACCAGCCGCCGCGTGAACGCGCTGGAAATGCGCGTACTGCCGGAACTGGCGCGCGAAACCGCCGTTATCCGTTTTCATCTGGAAGAACAGGCGCGCGAAGAAACCTTCCGCATGAAACGTTTCAAACACCTCCGCGAACGCCGCGCCGGCATCCTCCCCGGGTAGTCCGCGTATCCTTTAACCCGGCGGGAGCGACGTATTGCGATGTCATGCCGGGCTTGACTTAGGAGCGGCGGAAAAACATGCGGCGGCGAAGCATCGCGGAGCCTGCCGCACACATACCGCCGCGGGAGTGCCCTTCAAGGGCACGGCACCCAGAAATATTATCAAAGCTTTCCCCACTTCCTCAATCCGGCAAGCCGGGCTACAGACAGAGTTTCAGGACTGCTTCAACACCGGCGGGGCCGAGTGAGCCGCCGCCGGGAACGCTTTTCAACACGTTATCGGCAATGCGGGGAATATCCTGCTCCTTCAATCCAAGCTGGCCAAGCGTGACCGGCGCGCCAAGCTGAGAAAAAAGCATTTTGAGCTGCACAACGCCGTTCTGCGCCCCCTTCACGCCGATAACCCGTTCGGCAAACTGATCGAACTTTTCCGGCTTCGTAAGCGAAGCGTAACTCATCCAGCCGGGCATCACCACCGCCAGGCACGCGCCATGCGCCGCGTCGGTCAGCGCGCCGATGCTGTGGGCCAACATATGGTTTTCCCACCCGGCCGGGCCGCGCCCCGCCTGCACAATGCCGCAAAGCGCCACGGTGCTGGCCCACAACATATCGGCCCGCCCCCGGTAGTCTTGCGGGTTTTGCGCCAACCGGTTGGCGGTTTCAAAAAGAGCCAGCATCAACCCTTCGGCCAGCCGGTCCTGCACCGGCGCATCCGTCTCGCGCCCGCCGAAATACGGCTCCATGATGTGGCTGAAGGTATCCACGATGCCATTGACGGTCTGCTCTTTCGGCACCGTCAAGGTAAGCTCCGGATCGAGTATGGAAACCGCCGGATAGCAATGCGGCGAAAACATGCCCAGCTTGAGTCCGCTAACGCTGTCGGCGAGAACCGCATTGCCGTTCATCTCGCTGCCGGTGGCGGCGAGCGTCGGAATGGTCACCACGGGCAGCGCGCCGCCGGGACGTTTCCCTTCCGTAAAAAAAAGCCACGGGTCGTAATCCACCGTTGCCCCGGCGGCGATAGCCTTCGCCGCGTCCATAGTGCTGCCGCCGCCGACGGCGAGAACCACCGCAAGTTTTTCGGCGCGCACCTTCGCGATGCCTTCGCGCACATGGCTGATGAGCGGATTCGGCTTCACCCCACCGTGATCCGCCGCGCGCACGCCCGCCGCCGCAAGGCTTTGATGGATGCGGCCGTAAAGTCCCGTGCTTTTGATGCTCTCTTTTCCGAACACCAGCAGGGCGCTCTTCCCCAATTTTGAAACGGCATCGCCGGTTTCCGCGGCCTTGCCACGCCCGAAGATGATCTGCACCGGGTTGCGGTAGATGAAATCCTGCATAAGTCCCCTCTTTCGTGTCGGTGTTTTTTCAACTATACCAAAGAACCGCGGCGCCGCCCCCGGAAACTTTTCTCATTGCTGATAGTTTCCACATTGCGTTTTTCATGGTATATTTGCATTGAGTGACGAGGAACCAAGATACTCATAGTTAATGTTTCAGTTTCCACAAGGGAGCGGTCCGTGACCGAAATAGAGATTCGCAGCCGCATCATCGCCGCCGCGCGCGACCTTTTCATCACGCGCGGATTTTCAAAGGTGACGATGGACAATCTGGCCGGGCGGCTCGGCATCAGCAAAAAGACGCTCTACCGCCATTTCGCCACCAAAAACGACCTGGTGGATGCCGCGTTTGAATGGCAGATGCTGCACATCCGCCAGAACCTGACCGAGATATTTTCCCGGCCCGGCGATTTCCTTGACCGGCTGTATGCCTTCTGCGCGTTCATCACCGGCGCACTGGCGCGGGTGAACCGCGCGTTCCTTGAAGACCTCCGCCGGTTCCGCCCCGATCTCTGGAAAAAGATAGAGGAGTTCCGCCGTGCCCGCATTGAAGGGGAATTCGCCAAGGTGATCGCCGACGGGCGGCGCATCGGCGTGGTGCGGGCAGACGTGAACGTGGAACTGTTCATCATGATCTTCCTCGCGGCGGTGCAAGGGGTCGTCAACCCCGAAACGCTTTCCCGCCACTCCTTCAGCGCGGAAGAGGCCTACCGTGGCGTTGTCGGCGTGATGTTCGAGGGGATTTTGGCCGACAACGCGAAGCCGCTGTTCCGCGCCCGTTTCAAGCCGCCCGGCAGGAAAGGAAAGAAACCATGAAGCGCATTGCGCTGCTGATAGCCATCATCGCGCTGGCCGGGTGCCACAACAACCGGGATGGCGCAATCACCGCCTCCGGCGTGATAGAGGCGACCGAGGTGACGGTGAACGCCAAGCTGGGCGGCGAGATAAAGAAGATCGCCGTGGACGAGGGGGCCGAAGTGCGCAAAGGGGATTTGCTGGCGGCCATCGACCGCGAGGGCCTCGATATCCAGTTGCGCCAGGCGGATGCCAACGTGCAGGCCGCCAACGCGCAGCTGCGTTTGGCCAAACGCGGCGCGCGCGCGGAGGACATCAAGCTGGCCGAAGCGAATCTCCGCTTCGCCGATTCGGAATTTAAGCGGATGGCCGAACTTTTCCGGGAACGGGGAGCCACCCAGCGCCAGTATGACGATGCCGCCACCCGCCTTGAAGTGGCCACGCAGACATACGAAAAACTGAAAAACGGCCTGTTGCCCGAAGAGATAGAATCGGCCGCCGCACGCCTGCGGCTGAGCGAAGCGCAGCGCGATCTGGTGGAAAAATACATCGCCGATACCTCCGTCACCGCCCCGGTGGACGGCACAGTCACGCGGAAATCGGTGGAGCAAGGGGATCATGTGTTGTCAAACGCCCAGCTGTTCCGCATAAGCCGCCTCGCCACCGTGAACCTGATGATCTACGTAAGCGAAGTGGAACTGGCGCGGGTGAAGCTGGGCCAGCGGGCGAACGTCTTTATCGACGGGCAGCCGAAGAAGGCGATCCCCGGCACGGTGGTCTACATCTCGCCGGTGGCGGAATTCACCCCCAAGAACGTGCAGACGAAGGATGACCGGACCAAGCTGGTGTTCGGCGTGAAGCTTGAGATACCGAATCCGGAGCGCATCCTGAAGCCGGGAATGCCGGCGGACGCGGAACTGGCGGCGGAAAAACCATGACGGACGCGCTGGTCATCGAAGGGCTTGCCAAGTCGTTCGGCGCGTTGCGCGCGGTGGACGGCATCTCCCTGTCCGTGCGCGAAGGGGAGATGTTCGCCATCGTGGGGCCAAACGGCAGCGGAAAAACCACCCTTTTCCGCATGTTGTGCGGAATCATGAAGCCGTCCGGGGGAACCGCCCGCATTCTCGGCCACGACATCCACACCGGCATGGAGCAGATCAAACGGCAGATCGGCTACTTCTCGCAACGGTTCACCCTTTATGGCGACCTCTCGGTGGATGAAAACATCGAGTTCTTTGCCGAGATACATGATGTGCCCGATTACCGCCAATTCCGCGAAGAACTGCTCGCCTTCACCCGTCTCACTCCGTTCCGTACCCGGCTGGCCGACCGCCTTTCGGGCGGCATGAAGCAGAAGCTGGCGCTCGCCTGCACCCTCATACACCGCCCCCGCCTGATACTTCTGGACGAACCAACCACCGGCGTGGATCCGATATCGCGCATGGACTTTTGGAAAATACTTTCCACCCTGCTCAAGACGAACATCACCATAGTGATGTGCACCCCCTATCTGGATGAAGCGGAACGGTGCGGCCGGGTGGCGCTGATGAACAAAGGGGCGGTAATGGCGCTCGACACCCCCGCCAACATCAAAGGACAAATGCGCGGCGAGGTTCTTGAAATAGTCTGCGGCGAGATCAGAACAGCCACCCGCCTGCTAAAAGGGGCCGACGGCATTTTGGATGTGCAAACCTTCGGCGACAGGCTCAATGTGGTGGTGGACGAAGCGAAAGCCGGATTTACAAGAGTCGAATCCATTTTGCGGGATGGCGGCATTCCTATAACGGATTGGCGGCCGGTGAAACCGTCGCTGGAAAACGTGTTTATATCGCTCATTACCAGGGCCGCATAACAAAATGAAAGGAATGGCATCGATGAAACTGTTTGTACTGGCGTTTGCGGTATTCCTGCCGGTTGCGGCATTTGCGGCGGACGGCCGCCAACTATCGATAGACGAGGCGGCGCGGATGGCGCTGCAAAACAGCAAGCAGGTACGGATAGCCGGACTGGGGGCGGCGGCCGCCCACGCCAAAGCGGACGAAACTTCAAGCGCGGACAAACCGCGGGTAACGGCGCAAGCGGGCTATACCAAAATGAGCGATGTCGGCCCTTTCCAGATCCAGCCTCCCGGCGCACCGGC
>JAHFEJ010000078.1:10727-12484 GCA_023248535.1 Nitrospinales bacterium
TCACCAACTGGTATCAAGCCAAGCTTTCGGCCATCTACCCGCTGTACACCGGCAACAAACTCGAAGGGTACGCCGAATCGGCGGCATTCAGCGCCCTGGCCGCCGACAAGGATTATGAGAACGGCAAAGCTGATATGGCATTCGCCGCGCGCGGCGCTTACTGGATGCTCTACAAAGCCCAACAGGTAAAACTGGTAATAGACGAGAACGTAACGCAGGTGCAAAGCCACCTCACCGACGTGACCAATATGGTGAACGCCGGTGTCATGCTGCGTGACGAACAGCTTAAGGCCCAGGTGCAATTGAGCAACGCCCGCTTCGCGCAGGTGGATGCCGCCAATAACGTAAAGCTGGCCATGATGCAGCTCAACAACATCATCGGTCTGCCGCTGGACACCAACCTCACCCTTACCACTCCCCTCGCGCGGCGGGACGCCCCGCTGAAAACGCTGGATGAATACAAAAGCTCCGCCGCCGGCAACCGCCCCGACCTGAACGCCGCGCGGATGAAAATTGAATCGGCCCGCGCCGGATACGGCGCCAGCAAGGGGGGATACCTCCCCTCCGTTTCGCTCTTCGGCGACATCCTGTATGCCAACCCCAACCAGCGCTACCTGCCGAACCAGGAACGGTGGGACAATACCTGGGATGTTGGCATCATGGTGAGCTATGACCTTTTCGACTGGGGGATCACCCGCAGCCAGGTTGCGCAGGCCGACGCCCGGAAATCGCAGGCGGAACTCGCCTATGAGCAGGCGCTCGACGGCGTGGAACTGGAAGTGAACCAAAGTTACCTTGCCCTGCTGCAAGCCGGCGAACGGATCGCCATCGCCAACGGCGGAGTAGAGCAGGCTGAAGAGAGCGCCCGCATCGTAAAAAACCGGTTTCACAACGGCCATGCAACCAATACCGAGGTGCTGGACGCCGAGATCGCCCTGTTGCAAAGCAAGCTCAACTTCACCGTGGCCACCGCCGATTACGAGATCGCTTTATCGCGGATGCAAAAGGTGGCGGGCATGCCGGATTCGGCATCGGAGAAATAACGGCGGGGGCGGCCGCCCCCCGTGGCGCGGCCACGGACTGAAGCCAGTGGGGCCTGAAGGAAAAAAGGAGCGCGTATGCCCCCCTATGCAATTGAGGTGAACGGGCTGACAAAAATATTCGGCGCGTTCACCGCCGTCGACAACATCTCGTTCCAGGTGCGGCGCGGGGAGATATTCGGCTTCCTCGGCCCCAACGGCGCGGGCAAATCCACCACCATCCGTATGCTCTGCGGCCTCATGGAACCCTCCGCGGGCAATGCCACCGTGGGCGGCTTCGACATCAAAACCGAAACGTTCCGGATCAAACAAAGCATCGGCTACATGTCGCAGAAATTCTCGCTTTACGAAGACCTCACCGTCGAGGAAAACATCCGCTTCTATGGCGGCATATACGGCCTCACTCCGGCGCGCATCACCGAACGGATGCGGTGGGTGGTGGCGATGGCCGGCCTCGCGGGACGCGAAGGGAGCCTCACCGGCGAGCTTTCCGGCGGCTGGAAACAGCGCCTTGCCCTCGGCTGCGCCGTGATTCACGAACCCCCCATCGTCTTCCTCGACGAGCCGACCTCCGGGGTCGACCCGGTTTCGCGCCGCAATTTTTGGGAGCTTATCAACCGGCTTTCCGAACAGGGAGTGACGGTGCTGGTGACCACCCACTACCTCGACGAAGCGGAATACTGCAACGACATCATGATGATAAACGCCGGCCGCATC
>JAHFEJ010000079.1 GCA_023248535.1 Nitrospinales bacterium
GGCGAGGGCGCTTTCCACGGAAAAAGGGCTGGAAAGCCGTAAAGAGAAGCAGTCAGAAAAAATTCCGGGGAAAAACTAAAACCTGTTTTAGACCCGCCGCTGATGCTAGAATCCGCATACATGGGAAGACAATTTGAAAACCGGCCCGACCTCGAGAAAAAGGGGGAGATTGTTTCCCAAATTTACCACAATCTTCCCGAAGGCCTCTCCGAAGAGGACATAAACCGCCTCAAAAACATCGTTTCCGAATTCGCCACCGGTTTCCGCATATTGATGGACAAAGGCCCTTATGTGACGGTCTTCGGCTCCAGCCGCATCAACACGGCCTCATCCGAATACCGCATGGGAATGGAGCTGGGGGAAAAACTTGCCAAGATCGGCTATTCCGTGCTGACCGGCGGGGGACCGGGAGTGATGGAAGCGGTAAACCGGGGGGCACATGAAGCTAACGGCCATTCAGCGGGGATCAACATTTTCCTCCCGGAGGAACAGTGAGCCAATCCTTACAACGAACCGGCCATTACAATGAATTATTTTTTCGTGCGCAAAGTGCTTTTGCTCAAGTATTCCACCGCGTTTATTTTCATGCCCGGAGGGTTTGGAACGCTTGATGAGCTGTTTGAAACCGTTACATTGGTGCAAACAAAAAAGATCGCTCCGTTTCCGGTCATTCTTGTCGGCAGGGAATTCTGGAACGGCTTGCTGGAATGGATCAGGAAAAAGCTGGAAGACGAGAAGTTGATCGGCCCCGGCGACATGCAATGCCTTTATTTGGCCGATACCGTCCCTGAGATTATCCAAATAATGACGGAAAAAGCCCCGCTGTATGAACATCATGGCTGAAGTATCCCTGTTTTCAGCGGGCATAAGCGATGGCCGGCGTATGACGGGCACTCGTGCAAGTCCTGGGCGATGCGGCGCGTCGCCCGTCATTACCGGGGCCGGAAGACGATGTTAACAAGACTGGATGAGCTGTTGCACCGCCAGTGCGACATAATACTGCGGCAGTATGTCGCCGGGTTGCAACGGATATCGGAATCATACCGGCGGCGTCCCGAGTACGAGCTTCGGCAAACCGGCAAAGCCGCTTTGGACGCCAGCCTCTCTTTCATGCTCCGCGGAGACCCGGCCCCGATGAACCGGTTCATAGATGATATTGTGCAGAAACGGAGCGACGCCGGATTCAAGCTGGAAGAAGTGCAGGAAGCCTTTCAGATATTCCGCGACGTAGTGCGCCCCGTTATCGTCGAACACATGCCCCATGAAGACATCAACGCGGCCCTTGAGATGGTTGATAGATGCGCCAACTACAGCATCCGGCGGTTCAGCGGAAAATTCCTGATCCGGCAGGAAAACGAAATGCGGACGGTGAACATCATACTTTCCACGGCGTTGGAAGACCTCAAGCGGGAGCGGGCCAACGCGCTGGCCGCCAACAAACTTAAAGATCAGTTCCTGGCCAATGTGTCGCATGAGCTTAAAACGCCGCTGACCGGCATCATCGGCTTCAGCAAGATATTGATCGGCATGGAAGACGGCGATCAGAAAACAAAAGACAAACTGCGCGTTATCAACGAACAGGGCCGCGCGTTATTGCGCATGATAAACACCCTGCTCCTGATCTCCGAGATCAACGCCGGGGCCATTCATATCAGCCGCGATGCGGTGGATTTCAGGGATTTAGTGGACCTGGCGGTTCAAAACATAAAAAAACTTAAAATTGCCGAAAATCACCCGATCACTTTTGAGGCCGGCGGGGATATGCCCATCGTCATCTGCGATTCGGAAAAGATGATGGAAGTCGTGTACGAACTTCTCCTTAACAGCCTGAAATTCTCCGAACCGGGAGCCGGTGTTCAACTGCGCCTTAATCACAACCGCGGCCGATTGGTGCTGGAGGTGATGGATGAAGGGGTGGGAATCGATGCGGAAGAACTCAACCGCATCTTCTCGGCCTTCTACCAACTCGACGGATCCATCACCCGCAAATATGGCGGCAACGGCCTTGGGCTTACCATGATAAAAAAAGTGGTCGAATTGCACAACGGATCCATCAGCGTGGCAAGCAAACCGGGGAAAGGGAGCACTTTTACCCTGACGGTACCTTTGGCGTAGACATCGGACCGGCCATTTCGCGAAGTTATCAGGCCTTGGCGGCTCCTTCGCCAACCGCTTTCGCGGGAAAATAAACGGTAAAGGTGGAGCCATGGCCCGCAACGCTTGACAGCTCGACCGTGCCGCCATGCATTTCAGTCAGCTCCTTGACAAGATTCAGTCCCAATCCGGTTCCGGCGTGCTGGCGGTTATCGGAGCTGTCCACCTGCTGGAAACGGTCCCATATCCGGGCGTGATGTTCCTCCGGAATGCCGATGCCGGAATCGGAGACACTGATCCGGTAACCGCCCGGCGCGCTGGCCAACTCAACCCGCACACCGCCCTGGTCGGTGAATTTGATCGCGTTGCTTAACAGGTTGATAACAACCTGTTTCACTTTTCGGCGGTCGCACATAATGGGGGAATTGCCGCTTGAAAAATCGGCTGTGAGCGCAAGGTCTTTCTTCTTCGCCAGGCTGGAGACGGAAAGAACACATTCGCGCACAATACCCGCGAGATCGGCCTCTTCCAGATCGAGCGTCATTTTACCCGCCTCAATCTTCGCCAGGTCAAGCAGCTCGTTTATCAGCTCAAGCAGGTGGCGGCTGGAACCAAGCACCCGCTCAAGCATTTCGCGGGCTTCCACAAACCACTGATCGTTCTTCTTAAGTTCCTCCCAATCCTCAATGACCTGGTCGGTGAAATTGATCATGGCGTTGAGCGGTGTCCGCAGCTCGTGGCTCATACTGGCGAGAAACTGGCTTTTTGCCTGGTCGGCCTTTTGCAGCAGCATGTTGGCGTGCTTGAGTTCCTCGTTGTTTTTGACGATTTCCTTTTGCATTTCCTCGCGCTCTTGCAGCAGCTGGGCCAGTTTCCGGCGGCTTTCTTCCAGCTTGTTCCGTTCGCTTTCCAGCCGGCCGGCCATATCGTTAAACGAGGCCGCCAACTCCCCCACTTCATCATCGGAGATCACGCGGGTGCGGACGTTAAGATTCCCGCTGGCCAGTTCCTTGGTGGCGTTCAAAAGGCTGTCAATCGGCCTGAGAATGCTGCCGATGGTTTTAAATACCAGCACGAACCCGATGAGGGCAATACATGCCGTAACCAAAACTTCACGCCGCACAATCGATTTCGCCGCGCCGGTGGCGAGGGTCAACATCCGCTCGAATAAAACGTACTTGTCACTGATCAGCTTTTCCACCTCCTCCCGCAGGGGGGGGAGCATGGCATTCACTTTCCGGGCGCTGACCAATACCTGTAGTGAAAACCCTTTGCCGCCAAGCAACTCTTTGGCCCCTCCGCGGGCCGCCGTAAAATACTCCTGGAAGGATTTTCTGATCTTTTCGTACCGCGCCCTATTGACCGGATCGGTGAACTCCATCGCGGTGATGTGATCGTTAAACTCGTTTGATATTTGCTCCGCCTGGGCGATCAGCGCGGGTTCACCCTGGGCCGCGGCGTCGTTGAGATATTGTTCAATCTCATTCAGATTGTTCTTTAACGCGATGGTGTGGCGCAGTGTTTCAACTTCGTTTGAATCGAGATAGCGGCTGATGCGTATGGCGCCAAGATAGGTGGTGGTGGCGCCGGCCGCCATAATGATAAGAAAAAAAAGAAGAAAACCCCACATTTTCCGGTGAATGGTGAGGCGTATGGGGAATTCCACCTCAGGCTCCGGCTATTTCATTCCACTGATGGAAACAGCTTTGACACCGGGGGCTATAAGGCCGGAATCAATGAACGCTATACCCCCCTTGTTTTGGGATACAAACCTGACCGCCTCCTCTTCCCCGCCCAACATCAACGGGGGCTGCCCCTTGCCGGAGAAAATCATCCGCAGCCAATACAGGCGGTACGATTCTTCCGCTTTGCCCAAAATGTTGGCGAAAAATTCCCGTCTGATGGAATTATCGGCGGAAATATCCACCGGCACGGCGGTAAAGCCGTCTTGAAACTGCTTTTTTTTGCCTAGATAAATCATCTCGATCTCGGCCCGGCTGATCGTAGCCACGGGGTTATCCTTGTTGACGATCACCACCATTTCGGCGAAAGCGGGACGAGCGAATCCCAGTGCGGCCATAACGATCACCCACCCCAGCATCCGCTTCATAGTCATCCCACTTTTAGAAAAAGAGCGTTACCGCAAACCTGATATCCATATAATCTTTCGGGTTCGGAGCCAACGAGCTGGGGTCGGTGCCGATACCCCGGTTATTCGCATCGCGGACATGATCCGCCACCTCCGCTTTGAAAATAAGATTTTCAACAGGCATGATGTTGATGCCGATAATCTGCTCATTCCAGGCATCGCGCGCCGTGCCATTGTCCGGTTCCGTCCTTTCATACCGGTAGTAGGCGGTTAACTGCCGGTTGACCGGGTACGAAAGCTGTCCATAGGCACCCACATCCACCATACCGCCGACATCCGAGCTGGCGTATTCGGCGAGGGCGGCCAAATCCCCCACGCCGGTGGCGAACATAAGCCCCCAGGTGGTGTGGCTGGTGGTGAGGCGGGAACCGGATTCGGCCTTTTCACCGCTATAGAAAGAAACGGCCACGCTGGTCAGTTCCCCCCGCTGGATGGCGACCCGTCCGCCGAACGCCTTGTTCCGGTTGCTATCATGTTCCGCTTCATTCACGGTGGGGATGTTTTCGCCGTTCCCCACATAGAAAATGTAATCCACGATGGTAGAGCCTGATTCCATGACGCCCAACACATTGATGCCGGTCGTCCACTTGGGAAACATGGCGGTTCCTCCGCGCTCATTCTGCCGGTAGATGGTGCGGGGAATGCCGACCGAAAGGAAAACCGGCGTGGCGTCATGCACTTCGTTGTAATAGCCGAAAGGGGTGAGCACTTTGCCGAAACGGAACTGGAAGTGGTCGTCGTAAAAATACTGGATAAACGACTTTTCAACGATGATGTCGCCGCCGTTGGCGGCGGCGGTATTCACTCCATGGTCAAACTCTATGTGGAAGTGGCCGGAAACGCGATCATTCACCGGCGCATCCATCAGGAAGCTCAGGTGATGCTGGTGGAAAGCGCCATTCGGATCACCGGCTTTGTTGCTGCTTTGGGCATACTCGATATCGATATACCCGTTAAAGGTTACTTTGGAAAGATCGATGGCATACGCGCTGCCCGCGCCGCCCAGCGGGAACAGCACGGCCGACACCACCAACGCAACGAATGTTCTGTTCACGCCCCTCCCCCTGATCATCTATGTGGAAAAGTCTAGCACAAACCCCCGCGGGCCGCGCCTCCAATGTAAACTAAGCATGGCCGTGGAAGGTACGGGTGCGGTTTAGTCGCCAAATCCGTTGCCGCCATGGCAAGCGCCACAACCGGCGCTGCTCTCATTCCTGTGATTCCATGTGTTAACCCAGGAGGTATAGCGGTTGCTTATGGCGCCGCTATGGCACCAGGCGCAGTCATAGCCGGAATAGTGTTTTGTGTGGCATCCGGTGGCGTTGCAGCCGCTCGTCGCGTTTGTATGGCCGCCACCCCAAGTGCCGGCGGTACCGGCGCTGTTCAATTTGTAGTAGTGGCAGGTTTCACAATTCTTCTGGCGGTTCGCATCGGTTGTGTGGCTGGCCGGGAAGATGGACAACGTTGTCATGGGATCGTGTTTTACGGGGTCGTGGCAGTCGGTGCAGGCCCCTTTGAGGGCGGCATGCCATTTGGTGTCGGCAACCTGCGGCTTAACATTCTCGCGCCATCCGGCGATTCTGACCGCGTCGGTTGCGGTGGGTTCCGGCGTCATGCCGTGGCATTTGTTGCAATGATCGCCGGTACTGTTGGAGATATGGTTGAAGTTGGTGGCAAGCGCAGAATATTTTGAGAACGGATGGCAGCCGCTCTGCGCGCAAATTTTTTCGCTATCGACGGTATGGCAGTCGTTGCATACGTAGGTGGAATGAGGGTTGGTGGCGACCCAGGTGGAATGCGCCACCGCTCTGGTATTGATGCCCATCGCACTCATATCAACAGAGGTGGGAATGGAGACTGCTGGTGTGGTGGAACCGCCGCCTTCCTCCTTCTTTATCCCACAAGCCGCAATGGCGAAAGACAACAACAGAACGCAACACAAACCGGTCAAATGCTTTGTTTTATGTTTCATCGTGCCATCTTTCATAACAGTTTAGCTGTCCCGCACTTCTTCCTGCTGTTTCTTAGAACCGATCGGCGATTAGGGAATTCGGCTTGGGTGGCAGGCGCCGCACGACCTGATATCCCACGCGGTGGTTCCCCTGCGGTGGGCACTCTTGCTGAATGTCAGGCTCCAACTGGTATACCCGCCGCCGACGACAGTATTGTGGCACCATTCGCACTCAAAGGGTCCCGCGCCTGTCGTGCCGCCAACATTGGCGTCGTAGTGATGCCCTGCTTCGTAGCCGCTCTCTTGGTTATTCTGCGTTGTCGGCTTCGTATGCGTGTGGCAGGTTGCCGTCCGGCAGCCGGAAGTTACCACGGGGTGGCCGCCGCCGCCCCAAGTGCCGGCGGTGCCGGCGGCGTTCAGTTTGTAGAAGTGGCACGTTTCGCAGGCCGACTGCCGGGTAACATCGGTCGTGTGGCTGGCGGGGAAAATGGACAAGGTATTCATGGGATTGTGCTTAACCGGGTCGTGACAATTGGTGCAAACCCCTTTCAGATCGGTATGCCAGATGGTATCGGATACCTGCGCCTTTACATTCTCGCGCCAACCGGCGATACACACCGCGTCTGTGGCGGTGGGTTCCGGCGTCATGCCATGGCATTTGTTGCACTGTTCGCCGGTGCCGGCGGTTGTGTGATTAAAGTTGGTGGCTAAAGAGGAGTATTTTGAAAACGGATGGCAGGTGCTTTGGGCGCAGACCTTTTCACGGTCGACGCTATGGCAGTCATTGCAGGTATATGAATTATGGGGCGCGGTGGTGGTCCATGTGGAATGGGCTTTTGTCGTGGTGTCTATGCCATGCGTGACAAGGCCGGTAGTTGGCGTTCCGCCGCTCCCGCCACCGCCGTTGGTTGGAGTACTTGATCCAGCGGGACTGCCGCACGCGCCTAACAAAAACGCGGTACCCAATACCAATATGATCGCGGTCAAGTGCTTGAAATATTTTCTCACCTTACTCCACCTAAAAACACCTTTACAGGCAATCATTTTTTCCAAGTTTATAGTTCTTCCAAGTTCATTTTATTGCAATGACTATGCCTATCATAAAATAAAGCGTAAACCCATTGAATAACAACGCATTATCATTTGCCAAGGTGGAGAAACACGACGACAATAGTGTCCTCTTTTTGAGCATTGGCATTAGATGAGTGTCTACTAAATTCAAAATGGTGGCTATATTAAAGATAATTACCAGCCCGCCTGTCAGGAAGAAGCAGCCGACTCGCCATCCTTCAAAAGCCGCTTGATCGCCACCATCAAGATGTCCAGGTCGAGCGGTTTTTGAATGTATTCAAAAGCCCCCAGCTTATGCACCGCCTGGATGTAACTTTCTATCCTCGGATGGGCAGTCATGATGATGAACGGCATGTCGCTCCCTTTATCGCGCACGGAACGCAGGAAAGTCAGCCCGTCCATCGGTTTCATCTGGATATCGCTGATGACTATATCGAACGAATCATTCTCAAGAAGCGCCATCGCTTCGGCGCCGTCCGACGCGGGCACCACATCGAACTTTTGCGATTGCAGAAAAGTCTGCAACACATGCATCGTCAGCGGGTCGTCTTCGGTAAGCAGAACTTTTGGCATAAAGAGTATTGTAATCGTTCCTCTCCGGGTTTGAAAGCCCGGAGAGGAAAAAAATCTTTACAGGACTAAATATCGTAATAAAGGGCGAATTCCATCGGGCTGGGAGTCATGCGAACCGGCTTAATCTCCTTTTCGCGCTTGTATTCAATCCAGGTTTCGATAACGTCCGGAGTGAACACATCCCCCTTGAGCAGGAACTCGTGATCCTTTTCCAGTTCAAGCAACGCTTCATCCAGGGAACCCGGCAAAGATGGGACTTCCGCCAGCTCTTCCGGCGACAGGCCGTAAATGTCCTTGTCGAGCGGCTGGCCGGGATTGATCTTGTTCTGGATGCCGTCGAGGCCGGCCATCAGCATCGCCGAAAACGCCAGGTACGGGTTGCAGCTCGGGTCGGGGTAGCGGACTTCGATGCGCTTTGCCTTCGGGCTGCTTGAATAGACCGGGATGCGGATCGAGGCGGAGCGGTTGCGGCTGGAGTAAGCAAGATTTACCGGGGCTTCAAAGCCGGGCACCAGGCGCTTGAAGCTGTTGGTGGTCGGCGAGGTGAAGGCCACCAACGCCTTGGAGTGCTTCAGGATGCCGCCGATGTAGTGCATCGCCATCTGGGAGAGGCCGCCGTATTCGTTGCCGGCGAAGAGCGGTTTGCCATCCTTCCAGATCGACTGGTGAACGTGCATGCCGGAACCGTTATCCCCCTGTATCGGCTTGGGCATAAAGGTAGCCGTTTTTCCGTTTTGCCATGCGACGTTCTTCACGATGTACTTGAAGAGCATCAGCTTGTCGGCGCAATCGACGAGCGAGCTGAAACGCATATCGATCTCGGCCTGGCCGGCGGTGGCGACTTCGTGATGCTGGGTCTCTATCCGGATGCCGGACTGCTGCATCATATCCACCATTCTGTCGCGCAGATTCATCTGGGAATCGGTCGGCGCGACCGGGAAGTAGCCTTCTTTGTAGCGTGGCTTGTAGCCGAGGTTCGGCTTCTCGTCGCGGCCCGTGTTCCACTGCGCCTCGTTGCTGTCGACGAAGTAGAAGCTGTGTCCCTGCTTGGTGTCGTAACGGACATCGTCGAAAATGAAGAATTCGGCTTCCGGTCCCATAAAGGCGGTATCGCCGATCCCGCTGGAGCGCAGGTACGCTTCGGCCTTCTGCGCGATGTAGCGCGGATCGCGGCTGTAGCTTTCATGAGTGAGCGGGTCTTTAATGTTGCACACCAGGGTGATGGTCTTGCGCTCGAAAAACTGGTCGATCACCATGGTGGATGGATCCGGGATCAGCACCATGTCCGATGCGTGGATCGGCTGCCAGCCGCGGATGGACGAGCCGTCGAAACCGGCCCCTTCCTCGAAGGTGCTCAGGTCGATTTCGCTGGACGGTTTGGTGGTGTGCTGCCACAAACCGGGAAAGTCCATGAATTTGAGATCGACGTTTTTTACGTCGTTGTCCTTAATGAAATTAAGGACGTCCTGGGGCGTCATTTTCATTGTCGTAATTCCTCCCTAAACGGTAAATATTTGGTTCGAGGTACTTTAATTTAAGGCCGCTTTTTACACAAGTAAAATTAAACGACGGGTTATTCTCCGGTCTTCCCCCTCCATGTCACATCGTATACGCATTTTCGCCATGCTGCGTAAGATCAAGCCCCTGCGTCTCTTCCTCGCGGGTGACCCGGATACCGACCGTTATATCCAGCAATTTAAGAATGACGCAGGTTCCCCCAAAGGCCCAGACAGCCCCCACGATGATGCCGAGCATCTGTTTTCCCAGCAACATCGCGTTGCCGTTAAAGAGGCCATCCGACCCGGCCGCATTGATGGCCGCCGCCGCGAAAAGCCCGGTGCCAACCATTCCGATCATGCCGCCGATGCCATGGACGCCGAAGGCGTCAAGCGTATCGTCGTAACCCATCCTGAATTTCGCAACCACCGCGCCGTAGCAGACCGCTCCCGCCACGAAGCCTATGATGATGGACGCCATCGGGCCGACAAAACCGCAGGCAGGAGTGATCGCCACCAGCCCGGCCACCGCGCCGGAAACGGCCCCCAGCAGAGTCGGCTTGCCGCGATGCTTCCACTCAGCCAGCAACCAGCCCATCACCGCCGCCGCCGTGGCAAGATGCGTGGCGACAAAGGCGGAAGTGGCAAGGGCGCCGGATGCCACGGCGCTCCCGGCGTTAAAACCAAACCAGCCGAACCACAGCAACCCGCCTCCCAACAGGGTCAACGGCAGGTTGTGGGGCAACATCGGCTCGTGCGGATAGCCGCGCCGGCTCCCAATGAACCATGCGGCGGCCAGCGCGCTCACGCCCGAGTTGATCTCCACCACGGTTCCGCCGGCGAAATCAAGCACCCCCATGCCGCGCAGCCAGCCGTCTTTCGCCCAGACCCAGTGGCACAGCGGGTCGTACACCAGCGTGCTCCAGAAAATAATGAACAGAAGGTACGCGCCGAATTTAAACCGCTCGGCAAACGCCCCGGATATGACGGCGGGGGTGATCACCGCGAACATCATCTGGAAAACCATGAACGCCTGATGCGGAATGGTGGGGGCATAATCGGCGTTCGGCTCCAGCCCCACGCCGCGCAGGCCGGCCCATGAAAGATCGCCGATGATGCCATGCACGTCCGGCCCGAAGGAAAGGCTGTAGCCGATGAGCGCCCACTGGATGCTCACCACGCCGAGCGCGATAAAGCTTTGCAGCATGGTGCCAAGGATGTTCTTGCGGCGCACCATGCCGCCATAGAAAATGGCCAGGCCGGGAGTCATCAACATGACGAGGGCGGCGCAGAGAAGCACCCAGGCGGTGTCGCCGGTATCCACGCGGGAAACGGCCGTTTCAGCGAACGCGGGAACGGCGCCGAGCAAGACACCTGAAACCGCCATAACGGTTACGCCATTACACCGCATCCTTCCCCCTCTCTTTTGTCCGGACACGGATGGTTTCATCAACAGGGGTGACGAATATCTTGCCATCCCCAATCTGGCCGGTATGGGCGATGCCGCTAATTGCCTCAATAACCTTTTCCACCTGCTCTTCAATCACCACAATCTCAAGCTTGATCTTCGGCAGGAAATCGATGTTGTATTCCGTGCCGCGATACAGCTCGGTGTGGCCCTTTTGCCTCCCGAACCCTTTCACCTCGGTCACGGTCATCCCCTGAACGCCGATCTCAATAAGCCGGTCTTTTACTTCCGACAGCTTGAACGGCTTTATGATCGCCTCAATTTTCTTCATCAAAAACCCTTCATCACAAATGTGCGTTATGCCCATAAAACAGGCATTTTTGATCCCAGCTAACCGGTTTTACCGGTTACCACACCAACCCTCAGTTCATTGAGCAATTTGCGCGCCGTTGTTAACTGCTTGAGAACAGGCATTCTTGCAGGTTGACAATATCTTTTTTGCCCGGTTTTTAGGAATGATCTGTTCTGAAATGCCTATTTTCAAGGCAATTAATTTACCGCCGCATTAACGGAAAACGGCAACGCGTTTCTCCGCTCCCATGGTCGAAGGTTCTCTTCGCATACACGGGGAGCAGCGGGAAAAAAACCGGCCTAAATTATATTTTGAATATGCCAATTAGTGTTATACTCGTTGAAACTAAACCATTATCAACCTTTTCAATGGGGGATGGGTATGGCTGAAAACGAATATAAGCCTGAAGAAGAGGGTTCGCTGGACGAGTTCGAGAAAGACGTAATTGCGCAGGAGAAGAAAAAATCCCAACGCAATCTCGCTATCAGCATGGTGCTTCTGGTTGTGTTGGCCGGAGCCGGATATTACCTTTACTCGAGCATGTTTGGCGGCTCTGAAGCTCCTCCGCCGCCCGTAGTGCCGCCTAAACTGGCTTCCACACCGGAAGCGGGCGCCCCGGCAGTTCCCGCCGCGCCAGCCGCGAAGCCGGGTGCAACTCCAACCGCCCCCGCAAAGCCTGCTACAGTTCCCGCCGCCCCCGCAAAACCGGGCGCGACCCCTGCCACCCCCGCAAAGCCGGGCGCAGCTCCCGCCCCCCACGCGGAAGCCAAGGCGGCTCCCGCGGCACCGGGCACCTACACATTGCAGCTAGGAGTATTTACCGAGAAAAAGAACGCTGAAGCCCTGATCAAACAGGTCGAATCCCTCGGCTTTACCCCCCAAACCCTCGAAAAGCCGGTCAGCGTGAAAAGCATCGGCATATACACCGGTTATTACCGGTACCGCGAGCTTGCCGCGGAGGGGAGCGCGAAACTCACCAAGGACGGTTTTGAAAACAAAGTCGTGCTGAAAGGACCGGGAAATTACACGGTTGAAGTTGGCGCCTACAGAACCGAAAAAGAGGCCGATGCGGTGGTGAAAAAACTTAACGCCAAGGGTTACAAGGTGGACGTGGACTACACCAGCGTGAAAAAACCGGCCAGCGTGGTGCTTTTGCGGGACATAGAAAATGCCGACCAGGTGAAAAAGATGACCGATGCCCTTGCGGCGAAAAAGATCGACTACGTGGTGCTCAAGAAAAAATAGATTTTACCGGTTGAACGGGGACGGGGGTTTTGAACCACGTCCCCTTTTTTTATTCCCTTTTCGCCGCCGCGCGCTTGACGCGCCTGACGCGGGCG
>JAHFEJ010000010.1 GCA_023248535.1 Nitrospinales bacterium
AAATTTTTTCGCAAGGTCCGAGTAGCGGGCGATAACACCGCCGCCGTACCCGTCCAGATTCAGCACCGTGCCGGTCCAATAGTTGGTGTTGGTCTCGTAGGACTGTTCCATTTGGCCAAGCAGCTGCTCGACCGCCGGTTTGCGTTCGGCGAGGGTCTTCAGTTCTTTGATGAAACTCGGCCACGGCCCGTTTTCCAGCTCGTCCAGTTTAGGAGTACTTATTTTTATCTTCCACTTCTTCTTCATCTATTTCTCCCTTTTGGTTGGGTTAAAGCCAATCTCTTGCGTTCATATCCAGGGGCACACGTTCTGTTCCGCCACCAGATCAACAAATCCGGAATAATCCACCACCTGCACGCCGTCGATCAGCTTATCGATGCCGCGGGCTGCGATATCTTCCTTCAGCGCATAGATGGCCCGCGCTTTGAGGGCGCTTTTTACAAACCCTTCCAGCGCGGTGCCTGCCTGCGCGCCATACACCCCGTCTTCGTAAAGAAGCACCGGGGCCTCCTTGCCCGCGAAACGGAGGCAGCTTCTCAGGTTCTCCGTTGTGAACGGCGATTTGTTAACGGTAAAAAGCATCGTTCATCCCCTTTAAAACGGCAGAATCACTTTCTGCGCACTGATAACGTTTGCTATCTCTTCCGCCTCAACCACCTCGACTCCGGTGATAAGGTCGGCTTCCGTGAGGCCGCGGGCTTCCAGCGAGGCGCGGTCTGCATAAAGGTGTTCCACGCCATAAGGCTCCAGCACCTTGAAAGTCTTGGCGAATTCTTTGATTCCGATGCCTGTGGTATCCTGCCCCTTTTTCAGGCAATATACGCCGTCATCCACGAAAGCGGCGGTGATCTCCTGCTCGTAAGCGGCCATGATGAGGATCACCTCAAGCCCTTCGTAGGGGTAGATGGCGCCGTGCGGCGCTCTTTTGAAGATGAAGAGGAATTTCGTTTTCTCTTCGCTGGATTCTTCTTCATCACGGATTTCGTCGTCAGCCATCTCAATCTCCAAAAGTTATCAGGCGGTCGGCGTTTATCCCCAACTCGGTCAACTGTCCCAGACCCGAAATGCGAGACCCCGGTGCGAGGTTGCTTTCCGTTATCCCGCGGCGCTTTGCGGCGGCTATGCAAACGATGGCGTCGATCTTGTGTTTTTGGACAAGCTCGGACCAGCGCTTGCTGATATGCCGGTCATCCTGGGGAGGGGTCATCAGGCTGGTGGTGTTGTAAACGCCATCGTTGTAGAAAAATATGCCGGTTATCTCGTGCCCCTTTTTCAACGCCGCCTCCGTGAAGTGATATGCGCTGTCGGAAGCCTGGTGTTGATACGGCCCCTCAAGGATCAGTACGGCGAACTTCATCCGGCACCCCATGTTGACTCGTTTTATCCAGCGGCTATGTTTTTAAGCCATAGCAGTTAATTAATAACAGGCAATATTAATGCCAAGTTGCCGTCCCCATAATAATAGCTTTATCGCGGTGATGTCGCTTGTGTAATAAAGCTGGTAAGGCATGGAATGTATTCGATTTATTAATATTTAATAACCTGCGTTGCCATGCGGACATTTTGGCGGAATCGATGAAGGTGAAATATTGAAATATGGCATCAGTACCATATCTTCCTCCCTTATAACTCACCATTGTTATCGCCGGGCGGCATAACCGCAACGATGATCCACCGGCAATGTTTAAAGATGTTGGTCATAAAAAAAGGGAACCTGTTTTCACAGGTTCCCAATTTAGGAGAGGGAGAATAGGAATTACCGGAAGAGGTAGGTGACTCCCAAAACATAGGATGTGCCTTCCAGCGATATTTTATCGCCATAGGCCCCGGTGACGGTTTCCTTGGATATATTTTCATAGGCGAGCGAAAGCTGCCAATGAGTGCCGATGTTGGCGGTGCCGCCAAGCATGTAGTGGTTTTTCGCGACGGCCGGGAACGCCCAGTTTGACGAGGCGTTGGTGTTATCAATGGGCGAGCCGCCTGCGTTGTAACCGGCGCGGATGAAGCCCATATCGCCAAGCTGATACTGTACGCCCACGGCGATAACCGTGACATCCTTCCAGCCCATGTTCATGTTCATGGCGGTTGCGGTTCCTATCGGGGCCCCGGTTGTTGCGCTGGCGGTATTGTAATCGCCTTCAAGGGTCAGGGTTTTCATGGTATCGGCGAATTTGATCACCTTGTAATCAGCAGTGATGGTGAGGCTGCTCATCGGATGGATCGCCACGCCCACCGCATATTGCGCCGGGAAGTTCATCCCAAGCGTGTAGGTGCCGTCCTTGCTTATGTACATGGTGGCATTATCGGGCGAGTACATGACATCGCGCGCCTTGAGCCGGTATTGCATTTTGCCGAAGTTCTGCTGTGAGGCATAGTTGACACCGATGCTGACCACGTCATTAATATCGTACAGCGCGCCAACGGTAAAGCCGTAACCCATCACCCCCGCGGGGGTTGAGAGGTCGACGCCGAACTGCCGGTCATAGTTGCCGGTTGTTGCACTCTGGCTGGCCGGATCGTAAAACCACTGTTTCAGGCTTAACTGCTGGTAATCGACGTTAAGGGCTAGGCCCACCGAGAAGTTATCGGTGAATTTCTTGGCGAGTGCCGGGGCCATTTTCCAAAGCTGATATTGCGAGTAGATGCGCCCTTTGAAAACGCTGTTGTTGCCCAGCCCGGCCTGAAACGGCATCACATTTATGGTGTCGTAATCCACCCCCATGCCGGAGACGATGAACATCCCGCCGCCGAAAAAGAGGGTCTGCTCGTCATTGACCGGTGCGCTCCAGCCCACCGCCGGAAGGAGGTACTGTTCGGAGCCGCCGTTTGTTGTTGAACCGCCTGTGCCGGTGAAATCCACCGATCGTTTGGGCATGAACAAACCGAAATCGTAGTCCGCCCGCGCGCCGATTTTTGTGAGGCCGGCCGGATTGGTCACGGCGGTGGTGGCATCGAACGGCGCGGCGGTAACCGCTCCGCCCATACCGGCGCCATAAGCGCCGACGGCCGCCAACTGGTGGCCGTTAGTGGCCCACGCTGTTCCGCCCGTAAACAGGAACGCCGCGGATAATAAACCGAGACCCAGTTTTCTCATTTTACTCCCCCATCAATGAAACCGTTTAGGTAACTCGCCTCCCGCCATACGGAAACCCGTCCAGCTGCTATCAATCCATCTGCGGGGGCTTTATACATTACTTGAGTATAAAACCTTCGTTATATAAAGCACAAGGTATGCCAATATCCAAGGAGGTGGATGGTTTAAAATATCAGAAAGATCAAATAGTTATTACTGGGGATATTTTAGGAGTTTATTGATTATGGGAAGGATAGACCTCAATAATGGTATCGATACCTTATATTCAAAGGAAAGTCGACTGCGATGGTTTTGTTTGTTGTTCCGGCTTTTAACGGATAAAATGACTGCAACAACTTTTGCTTAGGAGGTAGTATGCCATCGGCACGGGAACAGATAGCGGAGATCATAAAAAAACTGCCTGAAGATGCGACCTATGAAGAGATATTACGGGAGCTATCCTTTGAACGGATGATCCAAAGTGGAATGGCAGACTCCCGTGCGGGGAAAATTATCTCTAATCAGGAAATGCGGCACCGGATCGCCTTATGGCGGAAATAAGGTGGACCAACGAGGCGGAGATTTGGCTCAAGGATATTTACGAATACATAGCGCAAGATGATCCCGCCGCTGCAATAAAGGTTCTGGAGGGGATCTATGAAAAGGCGCAAGTTTTGATTTCGTTTCCGGAGACGGGTTATAAATACCGCCCAGAGCCGGAAGGCGACATCCGCATTCTGTTGTACGGCCATTACCGAATTGCTTATTTGATCAGGAGCCAAAACACCATCGACATTCTCGGCGTTTTTCATGGCTCACTGGAGATAGACAGGTATTTTCCATAAGCATCCCCATGCCGGGGATTATTTTCCAGTGCCCAACCTTCTGCCACAGCGAGCAGCTACAGTTTTTCGTGGATTTGGCGGGCGAGGGTTTCGCTGATGGAGAGCACGTTACGAATTTCTTCCACGCTGGCGTTTTTCGCCGCTTTCAACGAACCGAACGTCTTGATGAGCAGTTGCTTCCGCTTGGGGCCGACGCCGGCGACATCATCCACGCTGTGATGGAAGGCCTCCTTGCCGCGCGATGCGCGGTGGTACTGGATGGCGAAGCGGTGAGCTTCGTCGCGCAACCTTTGTAACATAAATTTTCCCGCGCTCTTTGCGGGGAAGGGGAGCGGCTCTTTGCGCCCCGCCAAAAATATCCGGTCGGTCTCGGGGTTGTTGCGGTCATCCCCTTTGGCGATGCCGATGATGGCCTGTTCCGGATGAAAGGGGAGGATCGCTTCGGCGGCGGCCGCCACTTGTCCCGCGCCGCCGTCTATCACCATTAAATCGGGGAAACGTCCTCCTTCGTCCTTAAGCCTTTTGAACCTCCGCCGCGCCACTTCGGCGATCATGGCGTAATCGTCCGGCCCCTTGGTGGTGATGCGGAACCGTTTGTAATCCTTTTTGCTCGCCGCGCCGTTGTGGAACGACACCAGCGAGCCGACCGCCGACACGCCGCCGGTATTTGAGATGTCGACCGCTTCCATTACCGTGGGCCACTGACTCATGCCGACGGTATCGCGTATCTCGCGCAACGCTTCCTTGAGCGATTCTTCCCCCTGCACAAAGGTTTCCAGGTTGAAGCGGGCGTTTTCCAGCCCCATCCCGATGAGCTGTTTTTTGCGCCCGCGATGGGGGAGAGTGATGGTGACTTTCTTCCCTTTCAGGGCGGAGAGCCACTCGGCGATGACCTCCGCATCTTGCGGCATCACGCTCACCACAATTTCGGATGGCACCGCGAAGGCCGCGTTGTAAAACTGCTGGATGAAGGCGGCGCAAAGCTCGGCGGTATCGTCGGCTTTTTTCAGCGCGAAGTTTTGGTCGCCCGCCAGGCGGCCGCCGCGCACCATCATGATGCGCACGATACCGGCCCCCCCTTCGCAGAGACAGGCGATGTAATCCTCGTCCATATGCCCGGCGGCGTCGATGTTCTGCTTCTCGTGCAGCTCTTTGATGGCAAAAAACTGGTCGCGGATAAGCGCCGCCTGCTCATATTCGTGCCTTGCCGCCGCTTCCCGCATTCTCCTTTCAAGGTCATCCAATACTTCGCTGTCGCGTCCCTTCAGCAGCTTGGCTATCCGCTCCACCATCTGCGCGTACTCCTCCGGCGTCACTTTACCGGCGCAGGGGGCCAGGCACCGCTTCATTTGATAGTTGAGACAGGGGCGGCGCGTTGGGGAGTTGTCCAAAACATCGTTGCTGAGACGGATGGGGAATATGCGGTGGATAAGCTCACGCGCCACGCGCACCGCCTTGCCCGAAACGTATGGCCCGAAGTATTGCGCGCCGTCCTTCAGCACCTTGCGCACCACTAGCAGGCGCGGGAACTTTTCGTTCGTGGTCAGTTTCAGGTAGGGGTAGGTCTTGTCGTCGCGCAGCATCACGTTGTAGCGCGGTTTTTCCTTTTTGATGATGTTGTTTTCCAGTATCAGCGCCTCTATCTCGTTGCCGGTGACGATGAAATCGACCTTTTCCACCAGCGATACCATTACGGCGATGCGCGGCGTGTGATCGGCGGCGGGCTGGAAATAGGAGCGGACGCGGTTACGCAGGTTGATGGCTTTTCCCACGTAAAGGATGCCGCCTTCTTTGTCCTTCATCAGGTAAACCCCCGGCTGGGCGGGCATCTGGCTAATATCGGGCCTGTTTTCCGTCATGTAATTAATGATATAGCAAAAAGCGTTTGTGCCGTATGTTTGTCCCTGCTTGGTACCGCAGGTTTTAACCTGCGATTGTTTCTGACAGGAAACAAGAATGCTTGACCCTGACGGGCCAACAACAGGTTAAAACCTGTTGTACCGGGCTGAGGCCCCTTATCCGCAGTTTAAATTGATGTTAATCTTCTTGCGGGGGCATCACCTATCAGGTAATATTTGAATTCAGGATATTTCTCGAAAAAACAGATAAATAAGGCCTTGAAACATATGGTTGTCAGCTTTTTGGTCAGGCGGGTGGAGTCGCTGGGCGGCTTTGCCATCTCCTCTGTGAAAAGCATCGGCAACATGGGTATCTTCATCGCCCAGACTCTTAAGTGGATGTCGCGCAGGCCTTTCCGCCTTCATGCCGCCGCCGAACAGATGATGGAGGTGGGGGTTCACTCTTTGCCGGTCGTCTTTTTCACCGCGATGTTCACCGGTATGGTGCTGGCGCTGCAAAGCTTTACCGGCTTCAAAAGGTTCGGGGCCGAAAGCATGGTGGGAACCGTGGTGGCCCTTTCCATGACGCGCGAGTTGGGGCCGGTGCTGACCGCATTGGTGGTGACGGGGCGCGCGGGAAGCTCGATGACCGCGTCTCTCGGAACGATGCGCGTGACGGAACAGATCGACGCGCTCTACACCCTTGCGGCCAATCCGATAAAACATCTGGTGGTGCCGCGCGTGATCGCGGGAACCCTCATGCTGCCGCTCCTCACCATCGTGGCCGATTTCGTCGGCATCATGGGGGGATTTACGGTGGGGGTGCTGCTTCTTTCCGCCAATCCGGTGCTCTATCTCGATAAGACGTGGGAGTTCATGGAGTACAACGACATCTTTTCCGGCCTTTTCAAATCGATGGTTTTTGGTTTCATCATCTCCATCGTGGGGTGCTATGAAGGGTTCTACACCGAAGGGGGCGCCGAAGGGGTGGGGAGCGCCACCACCCGCTCCGTGGTTCTCGGCTTCATGCTGATCTTCATCGCTAACTACATCCTCACGGCGTTGCTCTTCTCCAACAGTCACACCGGAGCGCACGGCTGATGATCGACTGCATCGGCCTCCACAAGGCGTTCGGCTCCAAAAAGGTGTTGCAAGGGGTTGACCTGCACATCAATCGCGGCGAGAGCATGGTTATCATCGGCGGCTCCGGCACCGGGAAAAGCGTGCTGATCAAGCACATGATCGGGCTGTTGGAGCCGGATGCGGGCCGCGTACTGGTGGACGGCATAGAGGTGGGGGCGCAGGACGAGGACGGCCTCAACGAACTGCGCAAAAAATTCGGCATGTTGTTCCAGGGGGCGGCGCTGTTCGATTCGCTCGCCGTGTGGGAGAATGTCGGCTTCGGGCTGATCGAGCACACGAAGCTGGACAATGCCGCCATCATGAAGCGGGTGCGCGAGTGCCTGGAGATGGTGGGCATGAAAGATGTGGAATATCTGATGCCGAGCGAGCTGTCGGGCGGCATGAAAAAGCGCGTGGGGCTGGCCCGCGCCATCGCCATGAACCCCGAGATCATCCTTTTCGACGAACCGACCACCGGACTCGATCCGGTGATGGCCGATGTGATAAACGACCTCATCATCAAAACCACCCGCGCGCTGAAAGTGACCTCCGTCACCATCACCCATGACATGGTGAGCGCCAACCGGATAGCCGACCGGATCGCGATGCTCTACGAGGGGAAAATCGTTGCGATAGGGACGCCGGATGAGATAATGTTCAACCAAACCAACCCCGCCGTGAAGGAATTTGTTGAGATCGGCCGGATCATCCGGCAGACCGAAGCGGTGAAGGGCCGGCATATAGGAATGCAATAAGTGAAGAATTGGAGCAACGAGGTCAAGGTCGGCCTCTTTATCATCGGCGTGCTGGGGGTGCTGTTTTATCTCACCTTCAATGTCGGCGGCAAACGGATGTTCAGCACGAAAGGGCGGCAGAGCTTCTACGTCCTGTTCACCAGCATCACCGGCGTCACGGAAAAATCCGAAGTGCGGATGGCCGGCGTGAAGATAGGCGAAGTGAAAGCGATCGTATTGGACAACTACCGCGCCAAAGTTATCGTTGACCTGACCGAAGCCTACAACATCCCCGATGACTCCATAGCCAAGGTTCAGGGCAAAGGGCTGTTGGGCGAGAAATTCGTGGAGATTGTTCCGGGAACCTCCACCACCTATGTACCAAACGGCGGCGAGTTGAAAAACAGCGTTTCCCCCGCCAACCTCGAAGACATCGTGGCCAAGCTCGGCGGCGCGCTGGACGACATCAAGTCGGTAACGGAATCGCTGAAGGATTCACTCGGCTCATCGGAAGGGAAGCAGGGGCTTAAATCGATCATCAGCAACCTCTCCTCGCTCAGCGCCGATTTGCAGAGCGTGGTGGGGGGGAACAAAGACCGGCTTAACTCCATCATATTAAATGTTGATAAAGCCACGACCCTCCTTCAATCCATGCTGGCCGAAAACCGTGAAAACCTGCGCGGCACGGTGGAGAACGCCAACAAGACCCTAAAATCTTTCAGCGACAAAACCCCCCAACTGTTGGCCCATCTGGATGAAGCCGCCTCCGGCATACGCGACATGTTGGCCGAGAACCGCGAAAATGTGAAGCTGGGGATAAGCAACATAAAAGACGCCGGCGGAAACGTTAATCAGTTAATCGCCGACAACCGCGACAACCTGAAAGTGGCGATGGAAAACCTGAGAAGCAGCTCGGAAAAGCTTGATAAGATAATGGATAACGTAAAGCAGATATCCGGCAAGATGGAGAAGGGGGAGGGGACCATCGGCCGCCTGATACAGGATGAAGAGGTGTATACCAACCTCAACTCAACCCTCGAAAACACTGGCAGCCTGGCCAAAAAGGTTGAGAACCTCAAACTCGGCATCGGAGCGCGCGTTGAGCGGCAATTCGACAATCAGCGGACCAAGGCATACTTTTCGCTTCGCATAAAACCGCGCGAAGACAAGTACTACATGGTTGAAATCACCGAAGATGTGCGCCGCCCGATTGCGCTGCGCAATCAACTGAACTCGCTGCTTTACTCGATCTATATCGGCAAACGGTACGGCGACATAACCCTACGGGGCGGCCTTGTGGAATCCAGCGCCGGTCTGGGGATCGATTTCCATGGACTGGATGATAAGCTGGAGTTGAACATTGATGCCTACAATTTCTCCGGTTACGACTCCAATGCGCCCAATACGCAGGTGAAGGTGACCGGTAAATACTATTTCCAAAAGTACTGGTACGTGTATTTGGGGGGAGACGAACTGTTTAACCAGTACTACCGCACATTTATTGCCGGCGTCGGTATCATGGCGGACGAAGATGACTTGAAGTTCCTGCTCGGCAGGCTGTTCTGATTTGAGCGTGTTCTCGTTCAAGCTTCTGGCGAAGGACGGCCGGGCCAGAAGGGGAGAGATCGTAACCGGCACCGGCAAGGCGATACAGACGCCGGCGTTCATGCCGGTCGGCACGCAGGGGACGGTGAAAACACTTTCACCCGAAGACCTCAAGGCGGCGGGCGCGGAAATCATCCTTTCAAACACCTATCACCTCTACCTGCGCCCCGGCCACAAGCTGATTGAAACGCTGGGCGGGCTTCAGAAGTTCATGAATTGGCCCGGCCCGATTCTGACCGATAGCGGCGGCTTTCAGGTTTTTTCGCTGAAAGGGCTGACCAAAATAACGGAAGAGGGGGTGCGATTCCAAAGCCATCTCGACGGCAGTTCCCACATGTTCACCCCGGAACTGGCGATTGCAATACAGGAGGCGCTGGGATCGGACATCATGATGTGTTTCGATGAGGTCTCGCCATATCCCTCCACCCAGGAGCACCTGAAACAGGCGATGGAGCGGACCACCCGCTGGGAAGAACGCTGCAAAAATGCGCGCACCAAGCCGCAACTGGCGCTCTTCGGCATCACGCAGGGGGGCACCGACCGGAAGCTGCGCGAGGAATCGGCCCGCCAGATCGTACGTATCGGATTCGACGGGTATGCGATAGGGGGCCTGAGCGTGGGGGAGAGCGCGGCGCTGATGCTGGAAATGACCGATGTAACCGCCTCGTGCCTGCCGGAAGACAAGCCTCGTTACCTGATGGGGGTCGGCACGCCGCAGGACATCGTGCAGGCGGTGGGGCACGGGGTGGATATGTTCGATTGCGTGATGCCCACGCGCAACGCGCGCAACGGCACTCTTTTCACATCTAAGGGAAAGCTGAACATCCGCAACGCCGCGTACAAGGAAGACCCGCGCCCCCTCGATCCGTCATGCCCGTGCGACGCGTGCCGAAACTATTCGCGCGCCTACCTGCGGCACCTGTTCCAATCAAATGAAATGCTGGGGCTGCGGCTGAACTCGCTGCACAATATCACCTTTTATCAGGCCATGATGCGCAACATCCGCGAGGCGGTAACGCAAGGATGCTATGAGGAATTCATGGAAAAATTCTTGCGCGATGCAGGCGGCGTTGAAGAAGGCTCTGAACCGGCTTAACACGGTCCCACTGGTGGATGCATATAAACCACAGAGGCTCAAAGACGTGGTCAATTTTTTTTGCTCCCGACTCAGGAGGATAACGGCTTGTTGTCCTTTTCGATGAACGATTCGATTTTCCCCTTTATTTTCCGCGCGTCTTCATATCCCAACTCAAGAAGTTTGGAGGTGTAAGAACGGTCATACGAAAGGTAGCTGATCAGTTCACCGCCCCGGCCGGGGCTGACGCCGATGCCGCGTAAAAGATATTTCAAAAAGGGGGGGAAATTGGCGAATTGGCCGGCCGCCAGTTCGCCAAGATCCACCGAAGGGTTGATGGTAAGCAGGTCAATGTGGCGCAGCCTGTCGGGATGTTGCCGGCGGACCTCCTCGGACATCCGCATGAGGCTCCGGTTCACGCGCTCGCACCGTTCGATATCCGATTCCAGCGAATCTGAAAAAATGGAATTCATCAACAATCCCGCGATATCGGCCATGTACACCCGGTGCATGGCACGCCGGTTGATCTCCAGCAGGTTGCGGTCGGTCAACTGGTGGCGGATGCCGATGGCGATTATTTTTTCCGCACCGATGTGTATGGCGGCGCTGAGCGGCGAGGTGAGGCGGACGCTGCCGTCGCCATAATAGCTGTCATCGATCTGTACGGGCGGAAAAAAGATGGGTATGGCGGCCGATGCCATCAAGTGGTCTATGGTGATATGCGCTGGGCGGGCCACCCGCTGGCTGCGCACCCAGTTGTCATCGGTGGTTTTGGCGTCGTAAAAGGTGATGTTGGTGCCGGTAAGGTAATTCGTGGCGCTTACCGCCACGCCTTTCAGGAGTCCTTTTTTGAGATTGAGCCGTATCGCGCTGAATACGATCTCTTCATGTAACAGCTTTTTAAGCGGCTTTGTATCGAGCAAAAAGCGCGTGGTGGGGCGGGTGATATTGCCGCCAAAGAGCAGGTCGTACAGCAGACGGACGCCGGTCCAGGCAAGCGATGGCATGTCGGCCTTGAAAATTCTGTCGTGGTGGAGGTTTTCCCAAACGGCCCACAATTTTTTTGCGGCCAGGTCGTGCCTGGCTATCCCGGCCGCGCAGGCAACCACATTGATGGCCCCCGCCGACGCGCCGGAAAAAATGCTTACGGGGTTTGGCGATTCGGCATAGAGTTCGGAAATATAGCGGATAACCCCCGCCTGGTACGCGGCTCTGGCGCCGCCACCGGTCAAAACCATTCCTATGACCGGCTTGTTAACTTCTACCATAGGCCTCAGTGTAAAGGTTAAGCATTAATATTTTCAAAGTGTTTTTTAAGGTTATCGAAAGCGATTTTCCTGTGTGAAAAGCTGTTTTTCTCGATGGCGGTCATCTCCCCAAATGTGCGCGTATGGCCGTCGGGAATGAATATTCTGTCCCACCCGAATCCGTTTTCACCGCGCACCGCATTGGCGATGGTGCCGGCCAGTTCTCCTTTGACCACCGTTATGCGGTGTCCGTCGTGACAGGCGGCAAAACATTGCGCCAGCGCGCGCCGGTCGGTTTCCGATTCGAGCATTTTGACGATGCCGGCGTTATCGACGGTTTTCTGGAACCATTTGATGAGTGCGCCGGGGAGGCCGTTCCACGCCAGGAAGACAAGGCCGGTGTCTTCCACAATAACGGGGCAACGGAGTTTTCGATATGCCTCTTCGGCCTTGTGGATGATGAGGTCTTCGACATTGATGGTTTGAAGCTCTTCAAGATCGACGGCGGCCTGTTTGAGCGGTACGCCGAGTATCTCCGAGGCTTCCCGCAGTTTGTCCGGGTTGCCGGTGACGAACGTAAGCTTTTTAAACATACCGGTAATTTATACCCTCTAAGGAGCATAACCGCAAACTCATCGCGGCTGCCAAGATCATGGCCATCGAGCTACTAACTCTTTGGGGTGTGATATAATTTATACAACGGATTGATAATCTCATGCCAAGGGGTTATCGTAATAAACATATAAGTCGCGGAGCAACGCCGTATGATCGACCGGCTGACCGAACGGATATTCCGAATCCCCATCATTCATATTTTATGGATCAGCGTTACCTTCTCGGTGCTGATGTCCGCCGCCATCGTCGCCCCACTCAGCGTATATTTCCACGGGAAGGTGACAGCCGACTTTATGATCACGGGCACGGTGACATCGTTTTTTGTTTCAGCTATGGTGAGCTCGTTGATTGTCGCGTTCGTCCGCCATCTGCGCGCGGTCGAAAACCGGTTAAAGGCGGCGCTGGAGGAGGTACAGCGGGACCATGTCATTATGATGCGCTCACAGAAGCTGGCCGCCGTCGGCACTTTGTCGGCCGGCGTCGCCCACGAAATACTGAACCCGCTCAACATCATCAGCACCATATGCCAGGTATTGCTGCTGGACGAACGGCGCGGCCAGATACATGATCACCTGAACGAGATAATGATTCAAATACAGCGGGCGGCGAAGATCACCAACAGCCTTCGCATGTTCGCACGGGAGAAGAAATTCGACATATCGGCAGTCGATATTCATGCCCTTTTTGACCACACGGCGGGGCTTTTGGATCATGACCTGAACCTGGACAATATCTTCATCGACCGGCAATATGACCCCAACGCGCCGCTCATAATGGCGGACGCCGATCAATTGGCGCAAGTATTCATGAACCTGCTGACCAACGCGCGCGATGTGCTGAAACCCCGGCGCAGCGGCCTTATCACGGTTGCGACAAAGGTTCTTGATAACGGTATTGAATTCAGTTTCCGCGATAACGGGCCGGGAATGCCGGCGGATGTCGTCGACCGTATTTTCGACCCGTTTTACACGACCAAGGAGCCGGGATCGGGAACCGGGTTGGGACTTTCCATCACTCACCGCATCATCGAAGATCACGGGGGAACCATCAAAGCGGAAAGCCGGCAGGGCGAAGGTACATGCTTTACCATTTTCCTGCCGAAAGAGGGGAATCCACTGTTTCGGGACAAGAAGACGGATAAACCTGCTTGAGGAAAATGACTATGAAAAATGCTGTTAAGAAAATATTGGTGGTCGATGACGAATATTCCTTTTGCAAAAACCTGAAGGAATACCTTTTACGGCTGGGATACGAGGTAACGATTTGCATGAACGGCGAGCAGGCATTGGATCTGATAGGTGGGGAGAAGCCGGATCTGATGACGTTGGATATGCGGATGCCCGGCGTGAACGGCTATGACATCCTGGAAAAACTGCGGAAAGGAAATTCCCCCCTGAAGGTGGTAATCATCAGCGCCGTTGATACGCCGGAAATGGCGGAACAGTTGACCCGTTCCGGCGCTCATGCGGTGCTGCATAAGCCGGTCAATCTGGACATCTTGGCTCAAACGGTCAAAGAGCTGCTTGGGTAGGGGGCATACTGTGGCTGAATCGATTTTGGTAGTCGACGACGAGAAAAGGGAAGCCGAGGTATTGGCCTTCTTTCTTAAGGGCAAGGGCTTTACCGTAATTACCGCCGATTCGGGCGCCGCCGCGTTGGCCCAGGCGGAGCAGCACCGCCCGGAGACGGTGGTGCTGGATATCAAGATGCCCGGCATGGGCGGCCTCGAATGCCTTCCACGGATGAAACAGCAGTATCCCGCCACTGAGGTCATCATGGTTACCGCCGTGGGCGAAGCCGAAACTGTCATCGAATGCATGAAGGCCGGGGCGTTCGGCTATCTGATGAAACCGGTGGACCTGCAGGCGCTGTACACGGAGATCATGAAAGCGCTGGAACACCGAGCGCTCATTTTGAAATTGAACGACTACCAAAAAAACCTCGAGCTGAAGGTGGAGGAGCGCACACGCGAAACGGTGGCGCTCAACCAGCGTCTTAAAGGGAATTTTCTCACCTCCCTCCGGATGCTGGTGAGCATACTGGAGGCGTACGACCCATACATCGGCGCGCATTTGCGGCGTGTGGCCCAGCTCAGCGGCGAGATCGGCAGGGAATTGAACATGACGCCGAAGGACGTTGCGGCGGTGGAACTGGCCGCGCTGTTGCACGACATCGGCACCGTTGCGCTTCCAGCGCGTTTGCGCACCGCCAGTTTCGCCGAGTTGACGCCGGAAGAGGTGGCGATTGTCCGGCAGCACCCGGTGTTCGCCCAAAACATCATGGAGAACGCCGAAGAGCTGGCCTTGCCGGCGCAAATCGTCCGCAGCCATCTGGAACACTTTGATGGCGGCGGATACCCGGACGGGTTGAAGAACGAACAGATACCGCTTGGATCGCGGGTGCTTGCCGTGGCCAACGCATACGATGAACTGGTTAACCGGCGGCGGTTCACTAACGAGCTGGTCGTTTCCGACGCGGATAAAAACATTTTTGCCATCAGCCAGATCGAGCGGCTCGGAGGCAAAAACTATGATCTTGCCGTGATCAGCGTTCTCAAGGAAGCGGTTGAGCGCCTTCGCCTTAAGACGCTCAACGCGGTAATGGTCGGGCTGAACAAACTCAAGCCCGGCATGATGCTGGTCGAGGACATAAAGACGGCTGAGGGATTGCTGCTCCTGGCGCGGGGTCATCAGCTTACCGCGACACAGATAAACCAAATAAAGAGATTTTGCGATATGCATCTCATTGAAGGGAAGTTTTTCATCCAAACATAGCGCTCGGCGAAAATGTTAAATTTAGCAGGGAGAAAAAGCATGCAAAACATGAAAAAAGTGTTGATCGTGGACGATGAAGGTTCCTTTGCCAATAGCCTGGAGGAATATCTTGAACGGGTCGGATTCAACGTCGGCATATGCACCGATGGCGCGCAGGCGTTGGATATCATAAGGGATGAAAAGCCGGATCTGATAACGCTTGATATACGCATGCCGGGCATCAACGGGTATGACATCCTCGAACATTTGGAGGGAAAGCCGGATAGCCCCATTGTCGTGATCATCAGCGGTATTGATGCTGACGAAATGGAACAACATCTGTTGAAAATGGGCGCCAAGGTGGTCTTCCACAAGCCGGTTAATCTTACCGAGCTGGTGTTAAGCATGAAATTGTTACTCCTCCCTCCAGAGGAAACGTAAGCGCGGATTCCGATAAGATATATTATGTATAGTACGATTCCGGGGTGTCCGCGGGCCGTTATAGGGGGCTTCAATGCTTTTGGTTATCCGGGAAATAAATGGATATTTTCCCCTTTCAGGGGCATCTACCCAATTAAGCGGCAACTCGCGCAGTCTTCAAAATGGCCCGGCTGGGTTGATCCCGGGAGTTACGGAAGGCTTTTTGGGCAAAGTTGACTTTTTTTGTAGACGATGCACAGAATACCAACGATTTCTTCTATTTCGAAGGTTTCATAATGCTTTAAGGCTCCAGCCCTCTTGGCTTCCTCGCTGGTTTTAGCGGCCGATGCGGTGCGCGCCACCAGGATGTAAGGCAAATTTTTGTGCGGCAGATATCGGCCCCTTCCCTCGCGCAAATGTTTCAGCAGGGCGATTGCCAATCCGGCTTCGTCGGGCGCAGCGATGTGTACAACCAGCCCGAACTTGGTATTTGAGTCGAGCGCCGTGATCAGGGCGCGTTCATCGCATATTTGTTTGAAAAATATTGGGCAACTTTCCTTTCCTTTTTTGGTTACGCAGTTGGCGATGAGATTTCCAATTTTAATATGAGATTCTTCAGGATGCAGGACAAGAATGCTCATGCAAGGCATTTTATCGCTTGGCATTTTTTATGCCTCCTTTAAACGGGAATTACGCCCAGTCTTCTTTGTGCAGGCTTATTTCCTTCGGGCCGCCATTGTTGGTTTCCACCTTGAAGCGGCCGATCATCGATTCCAGGCCGCCGGCGATCTTCGCCAGTTCCCCGGACGACGCGTTTATCTGCTGGATGCCGCTGTTGTTGTCGCCAACCGCCTTCGATATCCCCTGAATGTTCGACGATATCTCGTTCGTCCCCCTGGCCGCTTCGCCGGCGTTGCGTGCCGTTTCGCCGGCCCCCTTCGCCACTTCGGCTATCGATGACGCTATCGAATTCGCCCCCGCCGTAACCTCGGAGACGTTCTTCGATATCTCGTTGGCCGCCACCATCTGCTGGTTCACCACGTTGGTTATCACCCCCACGGCCCCGTGAATCTTGCCGATGATCTTGGCGATGTCGTCGATCACCCGCACCGCGCCGTTGGAGCTGTGCTGAACCCCCTCGATTTTCGCCGCGATCTCCTCCGCCGCCTGCGCACTCTGGTTCGCCAGCTGTTTTATCTCATTCGCCACCACCGCGAAGCCGCGCCCCGCTTCCCCCGCCGACGCCGCCTCTATCGTCGCGTTCAGCGCCAACAGGTTCGTCTGCTCCGCTATCCGCTTGATCATCTCCGTCACCTTCCCGATCTCATTGGCCGCGCCCCCCAGCGTCTGCATCGTCTCGCTGGCCGATTTCGACAGACCCATCGCGTCGTTGGCCACCTTCGAGGTCTGCTCGCTGTTCCCCGCGATGTCCTTGATGGTGATCGACATCTCCTCGATCGCGCTGGCTATCGAACTCATGTTCGCCGACATCTGCTCGGCGGTCGAGGCCACGGTGGATGAATTCGCGCTCGATTCCTCGGCCCCCGCCGCCATCGCGTTGATATTCGCCGACAGCTGCTCCGTCGCGCTGGCCACCCCGGATGCCTGCGCGTTCATCTCTTCAGACCCGCTGGCAAGCTGCGACGATATCGCCGACATCTCTTCCGCCGAGGCGGCAAGCGTTTTCGAGTTCTGCCCGATCTCGACAAACATTTTTCTGAGATCCGCGACCATGGTATTGACGTTGCCGCCCAAAACGCCCATTTCATCCTCAGACACAACCGGCACTTCCTGCGTGAAATCGCCTTTGGCGATCTCCCCCATCACATATCCGGCATCTTTAACGGATTTGAGAATGCTCCTGGCAATCGAGACCGCCACGATGAGGGTCATGGTCAACACCCCAAGGCTGACGACCAAGGTGAAAATAAGCGCGGTTTTGGCCTCTCTGGATTTCGTACCTGTCACTTTCCCAATTTCCGTTTTTAAATGCCCCGTGATCAGTTTTTTGTCAACCAGCTCCATTTTTTCAGTCTGAACCTTAACCCACTCGGCTGGATTAACATCGAAATGGCCTTCGTCAACTTTTGCTATGGCAAGTTCCCGGAACTGTTCGGATTTGGCCGTGCTGGGATCCTTAAGGACATCAAGAAGCACATCACGGTCATCTTTTGGCATCGCGGTCAAATAGATATTTTTGAAATTTTCCTGGGATTTGACGCACTCGATCAGATTCCGGTAGGTTCCGCGCGCAAACTTGTTGCTGGTAAAAGCGCCGCTGAGAATGGCTCGCTCCACCCCCATCGGCTCTTTGAACATCAGCATGGAGTAAAAACCGTTGAAATGGTAGGCAAGTTCCCCGTCTTCAAGGAGTGTCGGTATCTCCCCGATAATGTTAAGAAACAGGATGTCCGTGGTGGAATAGAAAATCATCGCATCGTTGAACGGCCTTGAAAGGGTGCTGATTTCCACCCTTTCATCTTCGAATTTACCGAGGCGTTCGATTGCCAGTTTGATGGTTGGCTCAAGATCCTGATCCTTGAAGTTGGCAAGGAAATCTTTGAATTTCTTAATTGTGGCGTCCGTGACGTTCCGCTGGGCGTTCATCTCGGATTCGTATTTTGTTCCGGCGGAACTGAGGTAGATACCGCTTGCGTCGCGCTCCTTTTGTATGGCGTCGGCAAGTTCATTAACTTCCAGCGCCAGAACGGTGAGTTCTCCCACATGGGCAATGGTTCTTACGTCTTTGATTTCCCCGACGATGCTGGCGGTATTAAAACAAAGCAAGGCGACAAGCGCCGGAGCCAAAATTGCGCCGAGCTTGTACTTGATGGATAAATTGCCAAAATGCCTTAATATGGCCGTCATCTTTTCGTTCCCCCCGAAACTTCGAAGTTGCTTTTCCGGTATCCCCTCCCCTGTGGGCGGAATGATGGATAATATACAATAGCGAACTCTTTATACCAACAAGATTATTAACCCTTTTGCGGCATGGAAATTATTTTTTTAACAGGCATTGTATCTTATCGTGTCACTTTGTTTTAACCGACCCAATTCATTGTTTAGATAAGCGTTCCTCGCAGAACCAGTTGATTTTCGATTATTGAGGCCGGTTTGCGATATAGCTAAAAAGCAGGGCATGCTACGTGCCTGAATGAGGTGGTTTTTTGGGGACAAATTTTATAGTTACACGGTGTCTTTGTGCAGGCTTATTTCCTTCGGGCCGCCATTGTTGGTTTCCACCTTGAAGCGGCCGATCATCGATTCCAGGCCGCCGGCGATCTTCGCCAGTTCCCCGGACGACGCGTTTATCTGCTGGATGCCGCTGTTGTTGTCGCCAACCGCCTTCGATATCCCCTGAATGTTCGACGATATCTCGTTCGTCCCCCTGGCCGCTTCGCCGGCGTTGCGTGCCGTTTCGCCGGCCCCCTTCGCCACTTCGGCTATCGATGACGCTATCGAATTCGCCCCCGCCGTAACCTCGGAGACGTTCTTCGATATCTCGTTGGCCGCCACCATCTGCTGGTTCACCACGTTGGTTATCACCCCCACGGCCCCGTGAATCTTGCCGATGATCTTGGCGATGTCGTCGATCACCCGCACCGCGCCGTTGGAGCTGTGCTGAACCCCCTCGATTTTCGCCGCGATCTCCTCCGCCGCCTGCGCACTCTGGTTCGCCAGCTGTTTTATCTCATTCGCCACCACCGCGAAGCCGCGCCCCGCTTCCCCCGCCGACGCCGCCTCTATCGTCGCGTTCAGCGCCAACAGGTTCGTCTGCTCCGCTATCCGCTTGATCATCTCCGTCACCTTCCCGATCTCATTGGCCGCGCCCCCCAGCGTCTGCATCGTCTCGCTGGCCGATTTCGACAGACCCATCGCGTCGTTGGCCACCTTCGAGGTCTGCTCGCTGTTCCCCGCGATGTCCTTGATGGTGATCGACATCTCCTCGATCGCGCTGGCTATCGAACTCATGTTCGCCGACATCTGCTCGGCGGTCGAGGCCACGGTGGATGAATTCGCGCTCGATTCCTCGGCCCCCGCCGCCATCGCGTTGATATTCGCCGACAGCTGCTCCGTCGCGCTGGCCACCCCGGATGCCTGCGCGTTCATCTCTTCAGACCCGCTGGCAAGCTGCGACGATATCGCCGACATCTCTTCCGCCGAGGCGGCAAGCGTTTTCGAGTTCTGCCCGATCTCGACAAACATTTTTCTGAGATCCGCGACCATGGCGTTCACCGATCTACCCAAGGTTCCCACTTCATCCCGCGAGGTGACCGGCACTTCGCGCGTGAAGTCCCCTTCCGCGAGGGATGAAACCACGCTCACCGTGTCATTCATGCTTGTGGTAAGCGCCCGCGCGATTGTAAGCGAAACGAGAAACGTCGCCAGCATCGCCAACAGGGAGATAACCCAGGTGAAAACCAGGGCCGCCCTGCTTGCCGCCAACCTGCTATCGGTGACCCTGGTAAGCTCCTTTTGCAGATGACCGAGGATAACCTTTTTGTGAACCAGGTTTATCTTTTCCGTTTGAACCGCAAACCATTCCTTGGGATCCTTGCCAAAGCCCCCCGTCGCGGCCTTTTCAAAGGCGGCCGCCCGGAACTCTTCGGCTTTTTTCACCACAGGGTCTTTTTGATAATCAAGAAACGCATCCCGGTCGTCCGGCGCCATAACGCTTAAATAGAACTTTTGAAAATTGTCCTGTGCCTGGATCACTTCAACCAGCTTGCGCTCCATGCCGGGAGCGAATTTATCCCCCGTAAAGGCGCCGTTCAATACGGCCCGTTCGATCCCCATCGGTTCCTTATAAAGTTGCAACGTATAAAAACCGATGAGGTGGGTTGCTATCTCGCCGTCGGAAATTAGTTCCAGCATCCCGCCGATCACCTCGATGAAGGCGCGGTTGGTTCCCGAATAAAATCCAATGGCGTCCGGCATACTGATAGAAAGGGCGCTTACGGCGTTTCTTTTGTTTTTCAGATCGCCAGCCTTCTCCATGGCCGTTTTTATCCTGTCGTCCAGGTCCGGCTCCTTAAAGTCTTCCAGAAACTTTTTTAACGCCTCGATTTTTTCATCGGTGGCTCCCCTTTGCGTTTCAAGCTCCGATTTGAAACTTTGTCCTTGCGAACCAAGGTACGCCGCCGTCATGCCGCGCTCTTTCTGCAACTCGTGCACGGTGTCGCCGATGCCGTAGGCAAGGTCGCGCAATTTCATGAAATGATGTATGTCATTCAACGCGGCATTTCTTTCCACGATGCTGACGGCGGAGTAATAGAGCAAGGCGATCAATGTGGGGGCGATAATGCCCGCCAACTTGTATCTAAGCGGAAGATTACCAAGAAAATTCCTGAAAAATCCCATGTCGTCAGCCCCTCCCCAGCCCAGTTGCTTATCGGCCGGCTCTCCAATCCGGCATTTTCGCTCCCTCGCGCATCCCAATAGCGCGGGAACTTCAACTGAATCGTAACACAATTTGGCTATTTTAGGGGGGGGGGGATTGGTATGATAATGGCTCAAAACGACTCAGTTTGAATTTTCCTGAAAGTCTTTATGCAAACGTGTTGCGCCTGCCATACATTTACAACGCCGGTTGGCTTATAGAGTTATTTTCAAACTGAAACGCCAACCGTTATTTTTTGACGGTCAATTTGGGGTCGGAACCGGTTCCGGCCTTGCGGGCACGGTGAAGGATTGTGCTCTTATGGGTCATCGATTCGAAATCCACCCCCATCCCTTGGACGTTTTCACACGCCCCCAACATTAAAAACCCCTCCGGGGAAAGCAACTGGTGCATTTGCCGCATGATCTTCCGCTTGGTCTCGTCATCGAAATAAATGAGAATATTGCGGCACAGGATCACATCAAATCCTCCCAGGGTGGTAAAAGGTTCGGTAATGTTTATCCTGCGGAATTCGATGATCGACCGCAGCTCGTTGCTGACCGCCCATCCCGAATCGGTTTTGGTGAAATATTTCGCGCGCCGCTCCGCCGAAAGGCCGCGGGCTATTTCCATATCGGAGTAGCAGCCGCCGATGGCCTGCGCCAGCACGCTGCTGGAGATGTCGGTGGCGAGGATATCAAAGTCCTCGAGAGCGACCCCCTTATGCCCGTTGGCCTTGACATGTTCGTGTATCAGCATCGCCAAGCTGTATGCCTCTTGACCGGTGGATGCGGCGGCCGACCAGATGCGCACCTTGGCGCCCCGCCGTTGGATCGCGCTCTTCTTGCGCTGGACGATCATCTGCTCCAATGCGGGCAACAGCGACTCCCTAAAAGTTTCAAACGGATGCCCGTCGCGGAAAAACGACGTTTCGTTTGTGGTCATGGCTTCAATAACCTCATCCCGCAGCCGGGGATCAGTGTTTATTTTCAATTTATCGATAAGCCCCTGAAACGACCCGCCGCCGGCCGTCTTGGCCAGCCTGAAAAGCCGTTGTTCCACAAGGTACTGTTTTTCATTGCCGATGCTCAGGCCGCAGATTTTATATATATAACTGGTGAGCGCGGTGAATTCTTCCGGTTTCAACTTCATGATGCTTTTCTCCTGCGGTCGACTTCCCGCTTAACCGCCTGGGGAATCTCCCCCAGCGGCAATATTTCATCCACGATGCCGGTGGCCACGGCGCTGCCCGGCATACCCCACACAACGCTCGATGCCTCGTCCTGCACAATGAGGTGGGTGCCGGCGCGCTTCAGGGGACCCGCCCCTTTCGCGCCATCGCTCCCCATGCCGGTGAGGATCAAAGTGATGTTATCGCCGTTATACACCGATGCGGCCGAGCGAAAGAGCACGTCCACCGAAGGGCGGCAGCCGTTTTCGGGAGGCTGGCCGTTGAGGCCGATGTTGATGCGCCCGGCATCGGTCCTGCGCAACACCATGTGCATACCCCCCGGCGCGATATAGATGTGGTCGCCGCTGATTTCCATGCCATCGGTGGCCTCCACCACCGTATGGCGGCACTTGGCATTCAGGCTGGCCGCAAGCGAGGCGGTAAAAAGCGGCGGCATGTGCTGCACGATGAACATCGGCAAATCAACCGCCGCTGAAAGTTCCGGAAGCATGGTGGCAAGCGCTTTGGGGCCTCCCGTTGAAACGCCTATGAGCACCGCTTTCGCGGCGCCCGCCGGGACCGATTTGGGGCTGAAGGCGGGCGTCGCAGGTTTCGGCGGAGGAGGCGGCGGGGCTGGACGCGCGGCGGTTTGGCCTTCGGCACCCCCCTGCCTGATGAGCACTTTGCGTTTGAGGGTATATTGGCGGATCTTGGCGGTAAGGCTTTTTTTCAACCGGTCGCGGTTGGCTTCATGCCCCCCTTCATTCGGCTTTTCAATAAAGTCGAACGCTCCCGCCTCAAGCGCCTGGATCGTGGTATCCATGCCGTATTTGGTGTGGGAACTGACCATAATAACGCCGATGCCGTATTGGGAGCCGCTGGTGGCATTGAATTCCTGAATTGCCTTCAACGCGTCAAGCCCGTTCATCACCGGCATTTCAACATCCATGGTGACCACGTCCGGCGGCACGGCGGCGGCTTTGATAAAATCAAGCGCTTTCGCGCCGTTCATCACCGATCCCACGATCTCGATATCATTTTCCCCGCGCAATGCCTCTTCAACAAAGCGGCGGAATATAAGCGAATCATCAACGACGAGTACTTTTATTTTTTCTGCCATTATCCTTATCATTATAAAGAGCGCCTGCTGAAAACGCCACATTTTATGACATTTCCCCGGAAGGGATTCTCAGGCTCGCGCGCGGCTGTCAGGTTCCGGAATGTGTCCCCTCGGCAACAGCTTTGGCTTCAGGCTCGTCCTTGGCCGTTGTTTTCCACCTTAAAGCGGGCAATCATTGCCTGCATTGAGCTGGCCATCTTCGCCAGTTCGCCGGACGACGAATTGATCTGCCGGATGCCGCTGTTGTTGTCCACAACGGCCTTCGATATCCCCTGTATGTTCGAGGAAACCTCATTCGCCCCGCGCGCCGCCTCGCCAGAATTCCGGCTTATCTCAGTCGCCCCCTTCGCCACTTCGGCTATCGAGCCGGCGATATCAACCGCCCCCTTGCTCACTTCCGACACGTTGCGCGATATCTCGTTCGCCGCCGCCGTCTGCTGGTTCACCGCGCCGGTAATGGTGCCCACCGACTCGTTGATCTTCCCGATGATGTCCGACACATCCGAGATCACCTTCACCGCGCTGGTGGTGCTCCCCCGAACGCCGTCAATTTTTGCCGCGATCTCCTCGGCGGCCCGCGCGCTTTGGTTCGCCAGCTCTTTTATCTCGTTGGCGACGACCGCGAAACCCCTGCCCGCCTCGCCCGCGCTCGCCGCCTCGATGGTCGCGTTCAGCGCCAGCAGATTGGTCTGCTCCGCTATCCGCTTGATCATCTCCGTCACCTTCCCGATCTCATTGGCCGCCGCGCCTAGTGTCTGCATGGTATCGCTGGCGTTCTTCGACAGCCCCATCGCCTGACCAGCAACCTTGGACGTTTCATCGGCGCTTTTGGCCACTTCGCGGATCGACTGGGACATTTCCTCGACCGATGAGGCGATGGAGTGCATATTCGCCGACATCTCCTCCGCCGTGCCCGAAACGGTGGTGGCGTTCGCGCTTGCTTCTTCCACCGCCGCGGCCATGGAATTGATGTTCGCCGACATCTGCTCGGTGGCGGCGGCGACACCGCCCGCCTGTTGCGACATCTGTTCGGAACTGGCCGAAAGCTGCGTCGAGACCGCCGAAAGCTCCTCGGACGAGGTTGCGAGGCTCTTTGAGTTTTGCCCCAGACCGGTGAATATGCCCCGCAGTTCGAAAACCATTTCATTGACGGCTCCGCCCAGTTCGGCTATTTCGTCTTTCCCCTCAACCGGCACCTCCTGCGTGAAATCGCCCGCCGCGATATCTTTCACGACGTTCACGGTGTTTCCAACCGACTTTCTGATATTTCGCGCGATGATGAACGCCAGAAGCTGGCCGGCCAAAGTGCCGACGATTGCGGTAAGTAAAACAAGCCATTTTGCGGACGTATAAGCTGCGGCCGATTCCTCTTCGGCTTGTTTCAACTGATCCTGGTAACGTTTTACCTGCTTGTCGAGAACCGACTCCATTTCGCCAACAAGCTTTCGGTTTTCATCCATCGAAACATGGACGGCCTTTAAATAATCCGTGCGCATTTTCATGACCGCTGGCGTGACTGCGGCCGAGGCGATTTGAGTGGCGTCGATATCGGCGCACAGGACGAACACCTTTTTCACCCCTTCATAATAGGTATCGAACTTGGCATCAAATTCGCTCCACGTTTTCCTGGCTCCCTCGGATGACAACCCCTTTATTTTCTCTATCTTTTCCTTTAATCCCTTATGTTTATCATCGCGTTTTTGAACCCAGCCGGCATTGTTCGCCGCGTCGTATTCGATGATAAAGTTCTTTTCTATTCTTATGATATCCGTCATGCCGCTGGAAATGTCCAGCGTCAATGCCACCTTTTGCCCAATTCCCGTGTTGTATTCGACCTTCTCCTGAATGGCCGCCATTCTGTCCATGCTGACCGCCACCATTACAATGGAAACCAGCGCCAGAACAACCGTGATCAACGTGAGTTTAGTCCCCATCCGCATATTCTTGAGGCCGAATCCGCCCTCTGCGCCACCGGTGGTAACAGACGGTTTCCGCGCGCCGGTGCGGCGCTCATCATTATGTTTTTTAATCGCAACTACTCTGTCCATTTGCATAATCCCTTTATTGCTTTGTTTCTATGGATCCCAGGAATTTTCTGGCGTCCAACACCACCAGCAGGGATTGAGGCAGTTTGCAAACGGACTGAACCATGCCGGGGCCGCCCATTTTTTCCTGGCCGCCGCCGTCGATCCCTCCCGTTTCTATCTGGTCGCTTGAAATTTCCACCACATCGCCGATTTGATCCACCAGCACGCCGAACGATTCGCCGACGGTGGCTTTGAAGATGACCAGACAGCTCTTGCGGTCGATCTCCTTGCTCTCGAATCCGAGCATGGGGCGGAGATCCAGGATCAGGTATACCTGGCCGCGGATGTTCACATACCCTTTCACTTCGCGGGGGGCATGGAAAATGGGGGTGATGGCGACTTCGGGATGTATTTCCTTCACATCCAATATCTGAACGCCGAAAAGGCGTCCGGAAAGCCAAAAAGTGCAGAACTGCCGGTTCTGCACCACCGCCTTCTCCTTTTCGGATTTTTGTGCAGTAATGGTTTCCATGTTTTCCTCCTCCCTCAGTTCCTGCTGCCTACACCGGCGGACATTACGGCCGCAACGGTGGAGAGCAACTGATCGCGGTTCATTTTCAGCTCATAATGGTCGAACCCGGCATCCTTGGCGCTTGTCCTGTCCTTTTCGTTGTTGAGCGCGGTGAGGGCGATGGCGGGGATGTCCTTTTGGCGGCTGCCGGCACGCAGGTTCTTAATAAACGCCATGCCGTCCATGACCGGCATCTGTATGTCGGAGATAACGAGATCGAAATCGCGGCTGGCCAGTTGGGCTAGCCCGTCCTGCCCGTTTTCGGCCACCATCACATCGTACCCCTCCGCCTCGAGATATTTTTTCACCAGACGGCGGAAGAAAGGGGAATCCTCCACGAGGAGTATTTTGCCGCCGGGCCTCCCGCCGCCGGAGGCGAACCACGAAGGCTCCGCTTTCCGGATGATAGAATCGATATCCAGGAACAGCGTCATCTTATCCTTGATGATGGCGGTGCCGAGAAGCCCCTCTTCCGCATAGGATTCCGTGTTAAGTTCAACGGTGGTTTCGATGGTATCCAGCAGTTGCGAGACAAGCACTCCGAACGGGTGGCGCGCCACGCGCGGGATGATCAGGAACATCTCCTTTTTGTCCTCGGTGGGCGTGACCGCAAGGTACCGGTCCGGCCGCAGGATAAGGGTGGACTGCCCCTCTATGGTGATGTATTCGCGGCCGCCGATATGTTCGATGTTCTCCGTTTTGATGGTCTCGATACGCTTGATAATGAAAAGCGGGGCCGCCAACTGCTCGGTGGGGCCGCTTTTGAACAGGAGCACCCGCTGCGTGTCCGTCGTGCGGAGCGTGCTGCGGTCCTGAATGGCTTCCTTGGCGCCGTCGAAGTTGACCCCGGCGTGGCGGGCCACCCCCTGCACGTCGAGGATAAGCGCCACGCGGCCATCCCCCATGACCGTCGAACCGGCATAGCATCCAAGCGATTTCACGGCCGGATGCACCGGCTTCACCACGATCTCCTCGGTGCCGATGACTTTGTCCACCACCAGTCCAAAGGAGTTGTTCGACACATTCACCACGATGAAGTTAAGCGAATGGGGTTCCTGTGCCGCACCATCCTCGCCAGCCCCGGCGATATCGGCCAGGTATTTTTCCTGCCGCTGCCGGTTCTCTTCGGTGATTGACGAACGGTCGGCGCCGGTGAACGGTTTGTTGCGTTTCATCACTTCATCAAGCCGTACGATGGGAAGCAGTTTGTCGCGTAGCCGGTACACCTCGGTGTCCCCGGCGCATTCTATCTTCGTCGCAACATCCTTATCGTACAGACAGACCAACTCCTCCAGATTCACCTGCGGGATGGCATAGCGGTATTTGCCCACCAGCACGATCAGGCACGGGATGATCGCCAGCGTCAGCGGCAGCCGCATATGGACGGTGCTCCCCTTGCCAACGTGCGATTCGATGTCCAACGTGCCGCCCAGCCGCTCGATGCCGGTCTTCACCACATCCATGCCAACGCCGCGGCCCGATACGTCGCTCAGCTTCTCGGCGGTGGAGAAGCCGGGAAGCAGAATGAGCGAAATGATCTCTTTCTCGCCCATCTCGGCCAACTCGGCTTCCGTCTTCAATCCCTTTTCCAGCGCTTTGCGGCGGATCACTTCGGGATTTATCCCTTTGCCGTCGTCCACCATTTCTATGTTTATCTGGCCGCTGCGGTGATAGGCGCGCAGGCTCACCTTCCCGGCTTCTTTTTTGCCCGCCTTCACGCGGTCGGCGGGCATCTCTATGCCGTGATCGCATGAATTGCGCACCAGATGCGTCATCGGATCGGTAAGGGCTTCGAGGATGGTGTTATCCAGCTCCACGTCGGCGCCGGTGATGTCCAGCTCTATCTGCTTGCCCAGCTTCTGGCCGAGGTCGCGCACCACGCGGGTAAACCGGTTGAAGAGGTTGCCGATCGGCTGCATGCGGGTGGCCATGATGGTTTCCTGCAATTCGGAGGTGACGATATCAAGCCGCTGGATATTGGCGCGGCTGTTGGGATTGGAACGGTCCTCGGAAAGCAACTGTTGGTTGCGCACCAGAACCAGTTCGCCGGCAAGCTGCATCAGCTCGTCCAGTATGCTCAGTTTTATCCGGATCGTCTCCTGACGCCGGTCGACAAATTCCGTCCGTTCACCTCTCCGCTCAACAAACGCCGGTTTTTCCTGGGGCGGGCCTGCCTGGGCTTGGCTTATACGCGCGGTGTCATCGGATGATGGGATCGGTTCCGCTTTGGCGGCGACGGCGCTTTTTTCCGCGGCCGCTTTTGCTTCCGCGAAAATACTGTCCATTGAAGGGTCGCCCGCCGCCGCGGCGGTGTTTATCCGGGCTGTATCGTTAAGCGATACCGCAGTGCTGGCGACAAAGGCATCCAGGCGCTCCACCACCTTGTCCCTGTTTTGATCTTTGATCTTCTCGACCTCTGCCACCACGTTGCTGATGCCGCCCAAAATGAAAGTCTCCATGCGTGCGACCACATCGGTAATATTGTGACTGTTGCTGTTTGACACGTCATCGATCATGCTGCGGATGCTGTCTATGGCCGCCAGCAGCGCGTCCACAAGGCCCGGCTTCATCGTCAGTTCCCCGGCGCGGAGCATCGAAAGAAGCGTTTCCCCCGCATGGGCCACCGCTTGCAGTTTGGTAAGACCCACAAAGCCGGCCGTCCCCTTGATGGTGTGCACCACGCGGAATATCTGGTTCACCGCATCGATAAAACCGGCGCTCCCGGCCTGTTTTTCCAGGCCCAGAACGGCCTCTTCAACCGTTTCGAGATGTTCTTTTGCCTCGGTGACAAAATCATCCAGGATCGACTGATCTGCAAACTGGTCTTCCATTATCCCCCCTCAGTGCTATGAGAAATCAGCATGTTTTTACAAATCAGCGTGCCATTTCACGGTGTGGATAGCAGGTTAAAACCCAGTAACATCCCCATGCTTCCGTATACCCACTTTTTCCGTAGATTTTTATTCTACTATAAATAGCTATGAAATTCACTTGCGGCGAAACGTAAATGTAACCATATTGGGTTAAGCTGAAAAATGCGGTGAACGGTATACGGTTAGAATAACAGCAGGGAAATAGCAATCGCGCAAAGTGCGGTAACAGAGGCGGACCAATGCAATAATCGGCAGGCCTGGGCGATCACGGACGCATCCATCGGTTTTGTGCCGTCCCCCAGCCACGGCTTTTCTTTTAAAACGCCGCTGTACTGGCTCGGCCCCCCCAGCCGCACCTCCAAGGCTCCGGCAAACGCCGCTTCGCCATGCGCGCTATTGGGGCTGGGATGCTTCAGGCGGTCGCGTAACCCCACCGCCATAGCCATCCGGCCATTAAATCCGGCCAGCCACGCCGAAATGCTGATGAGCACCAATGCAATACGCGCCGGGATGAAATTTGCAAAATCATCAACCCACGCCGGAATCTTTCCAAAACGCTCGTACCGCTCGTTCCGGTAACCTACCATCGAGTCGCAGGTATTCACCGCGCGGTATGCCATCGCCAACGGCCCTCCCCCCAGCGCCGCGTAAAGCAGCGGGCTTATGAGGCCGTCCACGCTGTTCTCGGCCACCGTTTCGACCGTGGCGCGCGCTATCGCGGCCCTATCCATCGGCGCGGTGTCGCGCCCCACGATCATCGAAAGCCCCTTTTTGGCCCCCGCATTGTCTCCCGCTTCCAGCCGGTTTTGTATTCCCCGCGCTTCGGCAACCAATGACGATGGCGATATGGCGCACCAGATAAGCAGTGCATCGCCGATAACCGCCAGGCTCCAATGTATCCGTTCCAACGCTATCAGCATCGCCAACGAAAGAATAAAAACCGCCCCCGGAGTAATAACGGCCAGCAACAATCCGCCAACCAACTCCAGCTTTAGGACGTTACGGTAGAAGCGTTCCTGCGCGGTTATGAAGTTGCCGATAAGGCGCACCGGATGCCACGCGGTGTGGGGGTCTTTAAGCAAAAGATCAAGAAGATACCCCAAACCTATTGCGAATGCGTGCACAAAACCCCTTTCAGAGCCGCAACCAAACGGGCGTTTTCACTTTCGGCACGTACCGCCACGCGGAACCAATATGCATCCAGGCCGTCGAAATTTCCACAATCACGGATCAGGATTTTCTCCTTTGATAACAGGGCGGATTTCAACGCCGCCGCCGTGAGGGTTTTTGATTCGATTTCAACAAGCAGGTAATTCGCGGGGGTGGCAAAAACCCGCAGGCCCGGAATCCCGCCCAAGGCCGCCGCCAGCCGGTCGCGCTGCCGGTTGATCTCCGACCGCATGGCCTCGTCGTTCATCCCCTCTTCCAGCAGTTTGCGGCAGATATACTCCGCCGCGCTGTTGAGCGTCCACGGCTCTTTGGCCGCTTTCAGTTTTTCCATGATCGGCGGCGGCGCGGCCGCAAAGCCCGCCCGCAGTCCGGGAATGCCGTAAAATTTGGTGAACGAGCGGAGAACCACCGCGTTCGGCGGAATGATAGGGAGTAATGTTGATGAAGGGGCAAAATCGGCGAATGATTCATCTATTAAAAATAGCGTACCCGGGTGCGCGGCTATGAAGCTCCTTAGCGCCGCCGGTTCCGTCACTGTGCCAGTCGGATTATTGGGGGTTCCTATGATAACGACATCAAACCGCTCTTGCAGCCGCTCAGCCAGTTTCGAGTAATCAAGGGCGAAGGCGTTATTTTTATGGAGATACATCCGCTCGACGGAAGCCCCGGCCAACCGGAGCGCATCGGCATAATCGGCATATGATGGAGCCACCACCAGCCCCTTTTTCATCTCCAGAACGCGCGGAACAAGGTAGAGAAGCTCGGTTGATCCGTTGCCGGGCAGAATTGCATCGGGGGAGATGGCGTAATGCTCCCCTATCAGTTTTCGCAGGTGGTGATATTCGGGGTCGGGGTAGTCGCCTATCTGCCCGGCGGATTCCGCCAGCCAAGCTTTAAGCTGGTTCCTATCGGTCATCCTGTTAACGCTGGCGCTGAAATCAAGCACTGATGAGGGGTCAACCCCTGCGGCGAGAGCCGCTTCATATAGATTTCCGCCGTGTCCTTTTAGCATAAAACAGGACTATGCTAACTCATCAGGAAGCGGTTTCGTTTAAAAAAACAACTAATGGGCAATGAACCACAGAGACATAGAGGCACAGAGAACCTTTTTGTCATCCTGAGACGCAGGCGAAGGATCTCTTTCTGAAAGGGATTCTTCGCTGATGCTCAGAATGACAACGCTTGCGGCACTGGATGTTTTTCTCCGTTTCTCGTGTGTCTCTGAGACTCTGTGGTTATATCCATCCAGAAAAAGAAGAAAAAAAAAGAAGGCAACTTGGGGAGGGCGGTTAAACCGCTCACTGTTTGAGCCGGATCCGGTTACCCGCACACCCCGAAGGGTTTATCAGCGGCCGGCGTCTCGGTTCTCTTTATAACCCCTAGTCGTCTTCCACCACTAATATCGCAGATTGGCGGGCAAAAATCAATAGTTATTTTACAGTGAACAACAAGAAGAGCGGCGCAGCCTACTTCTTTTTTTCAGCTTTTTGCGCTTTGCCGGTGAGATGGATTTTGAATTCGGGGGTTTTGGGATCGTTCGAGCGGATGACGGCGAACTCGTTTATCTTTCCCGATTTTTCCGGCTTGTAAAAAAGGGTCAGTTCTATCTTCTTCCCCTTTTTGATCGGCCGTGCGCTCAACCGCACCCCCTCTTCATTCGGGGCATCTTCACCCGTCAGGAACAGATCACCATCCCCTTTGTTTTCGACGATGACTTTATAAAGGGCCGTTTCCCCCACTTTGAACGTGCCGAGGCGGACTTTGTCCGGCGTCACGCTTATGACAGGATCGGGAAGACTGATTTTCAGCGTTGCGGGATCAAGCGTCTCTATCTCCGCCGCGAGGGTAAGAACATGGCTCGCGCCCCCCCCCTCTTCAACCGTTATGGTGGACTCAAACAGCCCGGCGTGTCCCGCCGGATTGAATGTGGCGGCAAGCGTCCCCTTTTCTCCCGGCTGATATTCGGTCTTTTCCGGTTTTGCGGCGGTGCAGCCGCACGAGGTTATCACGTTGGCAATGGTAACCGGCGCGGTTGATACGTTCTCAAAGGAAAATACAAATACCAGCGGCTCGATCTTTTGTATCCGCCCAAAGTCGTGCGCCGTCTGTTCGAATACAAGCCCCTCGGCGGCGGAAACCGGCGGCAACATCATCTGCGCCGCCAGCAAGCATAGCAGGGTAAATAACCCTGCCCCGGCAACCTTCATTCGCCAGGCCCCTGCGCCACCTTAACCTTGACGGCCGTCATGGGGTCTTTAGCATTTTCCTGCCGATACCGCACCCGTATGATGCTCCCTTTCCTGATCGACGAAAGTGACGTTCTCGAATCGTGCCAGTCATAAAAGGCCGTTCCTGAAGTAACAATAAACGTGTGGCCCGATGCCACGAAACCGTCGGTGAGTTCCTTCTCGAAAATAAGTTCGAAGAAGCCGGATGTCCCCTCATCGCTTTCCGCCGGCGCCTGTTGTTGCACCGGTGACGATTTTGACGCTGCAAAGGAAACGCCCGTGAAGAGCGCGGTGGAACAGCACATGACCGCGATCATTGCCACAAAAATTGCCCGTTGACCGTTCATAATTCCCTCCACGCGATAATGCCGCTCTTGAGGTCCGAAGCGGTGTTGACGTTAATAACACTGGCTTGTCCCGTGCTCATCTGAACATAAGCCTTCGCGCCGGCTTCCCGCCCCGCATGTATCGCGATGCTGGATGCCATACCTACGCTGGAGGTAAGGCTCTTGCGCAATACAGTGGTGCCGCTTACGCCGATCACTTGACTGGAGTTCGCACTGCCGGTTTCGTAATAAGTAGCATAAAACCAGCTGTTACCGCCCAATGCGCAAACATCGGCTTCGGGCACAAAGGTGGCGAAAAGCACAATGCCCCCGATCACAGTCGGCTTGTTCAAGGAGCGTTCGCGGGCAAGGGAGAAGTTCATGAACCACCCGTCTTTGGTGGCAACGAGGCTTTTCAAGGCATTAAAGGTGGCGGCGCCGGTTACGCCGGTCACCGTATTCGCCGAGTCGGTGGCCACCACGGCGTTGGTGGTATCCACCAGGGTCGCCGAGGTGATTGCGGGAGTATAACTGCCCGCGGTATTCAGTGAACCCCATTTAGCGCATGTGGGGTTCCACGCGGCGGTGCTCCCCACCCAGCAGGGATCTTTGATACCGTAAAAGGCCTGCTGGCTGGTGTCGGTTTTGTCCGCCGCATTGAGATATTTTCCCGTACCGAAAAATAGCCATAAATTTTTGCTGGAATCGGTTGAGGCCGCCGGGGCCGAGGTGATGTATTGCCCGGCCGGGTTGTCGTAAAAGTCATACATCTTCCAGTTGGCTGGATTGGTGTCGTTGCCGGCGGCAGTCGGATTGGTTATAAGGCGCCACATCCGCGAGTACCATATTCCGCCGGCGGTCTTGTAGGTCTCCCCTACATAGACGGCATCAGTGTTATAGCCCGTTCCGCCTGAGCCCCCAACCACCGGATTGGTGTTGGTGAAATCAATATCCACCGATATCGGGTCGGAGAAAAACGAGTTGGGATCGCTGATCGGGAAAGATGCCATTTTGGCGCCCGTTTTTATATTGATGACGAACAGGGTGGCGGTCTGGCTGGACGTGCCGTCATACAGCGGGGTGTAGGCGGCTTTCGGGCCGGTGCCGACAACCGCGAAAAACTCGTCGCCGACTTTAACCACCGCCGGATAGGTCATGGCGAAGCCCAGCGTATTATCGCCCGGATTCCACTCCCACAGCGGCACCGGCACCGCGGGATCGGTTACGTCGACCGCAAAAAACGAAGAGCGCCATTTGCGCAGGTTCGCGGCCGCATCGCCATTTCCATCCACATCGTAGGAGGTATCGGTTATTTCGCCGCCGCCAAAGCGCATACCGCCGATCAATACCGTTTTCCAGTTGGGGGCCGCGGAGGTGCCGAAATTGATATCGCTTGTTTTCACTTTCATGTCCACGTAATCGACATGCGGATATGAATTGTCAGTGAGCCATTTCAAGTGCGGCAGCAGGTTGTATGGTATATAGTCCCACACCTCATTGCCTGTGGTGGCATCGAAAGCGTGCAACATGCCGTCGTTGGCGCCGATATACACCATCGTTGTCCTGTTCTTTTGCGAATTGTACCAGGTTTGGTAACCGGCATCCTGATAAAGGGCGCCGTAACTCTCTTGCGGCGCCCCCACCACCGTCGGCGTTGAGTGAATGATGTCGCCCAGCTTGTATTGATCGCCGCCGACATTGATGGTGCGGTCACGGTAACCGGCGACGGCGTTTCCACGCATCCAGTTGATCACGTTCGTCGCCTCCGCAACGGAAGAGGTGCGGAGGTACTTTTGCAGCGTAGCGGCATTCGCCGTGGTAAAATCCAGCTTCTCCCCGGCATCCACAACGCCGTTCTTGTTGACATCCACGAAGGTGAATATGTTGCGCGACGCGGCGGTTTTGGTGGTCAGCAATTCGCCCGCATCCCAATTGTAGTTGACGAAATTGGTGAGCGGCGTGGTGGCCGTGACGGTGGTTCCGCAATTGTTCACCGATCCGCTCAGCGTGTTAATGACCGTTTCATTGGCGACGGTATCGAAAGTGAAGCTGATGCAATTGTTATTCTTGTCGAGCAGCGAACCTTTGCTGTCGATCTTCAGCGAAAGAAGGTGGCCGATCCAGGTGATATCGCGCGAGCCGAGCGCATCGACAATGGTTTTGGACGGAAGGAAATACGCCTGGAATATATTCCCCGCGCCGCTGGCCGAAGTGGCGAGAACCGAAATGGCGGTACCGGACGATGCACGCTTGAGGATGTCGGTGAACGCGGCCATGATTTGGCTTTCCATTTCCTCCGCGCTATCAGCCGGGAAATAATTGTCCGCCTGCGGGGTGCCGTCCGGCAACGTTTTGGTCGTAGTGTGCCATTCACTCAAAAGATCGGGCGTATTGCTGCCGTTGGAGTCTATAAAACCGCCATTCTTGGCGGTATTGTTAAGGAGCGTTCTTCCCGCGGCGGTGGTGCCGAAAGTATAGACCGTATATATCGTCAGCACCTGTTTGCTGGCGATGTCGGCACGCAGGTCGGTGGTATGGGCGGTAAGCGCCACGGCGTCAAGCGTTCTTAAGCCTGCCGCCGGTATTACTGCCGGGGCCATATCGGAAAAATCGTCATCGGTCGGTTCGCCGTCTGTGATGATGATCACATAATTCTTGCCACAAGGAACCTTCATATTGGCATCACTGTAAAACAACGGGTCACCGGCGGTGCCATTGCCCACAAAATACCAGGCGGCTCCTACCCGCTTGGTGGCATCCTGCTGAAAGTAGCCCATTATTTCCCACAGCGTTTCGGCCAGAGGCGTCGCTGTTTTCGGGTTGGAATTGATTTCATAATTGCTGATGAATGTGGAGCTGTAGCCCGTTGCGGCGGTCTGCCCGATCGGCTCCACCACCTTACCGCCCGCCGCATTCGTCTCGAAGAACGTAAGGCCGAACCGGGCCTTGGTCGATATTTTTTGCACAATACCGGCCACGTCATTACTGACGAAGTCGTATGGTTCCTGGGCAACCTCCTTACGCACATAGACGCAGTATTTGTAGGTCACCGTTGTTGCGGAAACGCTGGTTGTAGTTCCGGTCAGGGTTAAATAGTATCCGGTGCCGGCGGCGGAAATGCTGATGGACGTAACGCCGCCTGTGCCGTTAACCGTCCCGACGGTGACGGTGGCGTCCCCGTTCCCGCCCGTAACGGAAAGAATGTCGCCGACAGTATAATTCGTTCCCGCGGTATTGACCGCGGCCGCGGTAACATTACCGCTGCTTGTGGTGAGTTTAAGGGTGCCAGTGGCATATCCCGTGCCGCCAGCGGTGATGGTCACGCCGGTAACACTTCCGCCAGCGCCTATCGACGAAACGGTGACGATGGCATTTCCCCCACCGCCCGAAATTTTAAGTTGATTCCCAACCACATATCCCGTGCCGGCGGCGCCGATCCCGGTAATGGCGGTAACCACGCCGGCGGTCGCGGTGATGTTCAGCTTGCATCCTGAGCCGGTACCGGTAATGTTCAGTTTGCATCCTGAACCTATCGTTATTTTTTGTTTGACGACTTTCATGGTGGGACATGTTGGCCCTGCCGCGCCGGAAACAAAATCGCTAAGGATGGAATACGTGTATTTATATGCCGCATCCGGGTTGAGGGGAGTGGTTAATGCCGGCAGCGTTGCCGTGAGGGTTATATGGGTTTGGGTGGATGCATAATCGCCACCTGCCGGTTGATGCGCTTTAATGGCCTGAAGACCTGCCACGGCGGGCCGCGAGACGGCAAGCCCCCCTACCAGCACTTTGCGGGCGATATCTATTTTGCGCATGGTGGCCCAGTTAAGAAAACTCCCCAACCAAACCCCGGCGGGGTCTATGACCCATTTGGGGTTTGCGGGATCTGTTGTGTTGTCATATGTATAGTGAAGCGTTGGCGAAAAATAACCGCTATAAGAGGTGGCGCTGGCATAAGTCGCCGTGTACCCGAATTCGTTCATCGAGCCGGAGTTGTCCGCCAAAATCATGATGTTCGGCAGAACGCTGTTGCTCATGAAAAACGGGGAATCGGCATACTCGGCCATCGTTTCAACGGCGGATGCGGACCGGGAAACGGCCAACACCATCAAGGCAGCACAAAAAAAACGGGAAACATCCTTTATAAACATCTGCCACCACCTTCTATACATTTGTAAGTTGCACGCACTGTTTTATCAGTATCGCCAATTGTAGTTTTTGAGTCGATCTGATAAAGCAGGCTAACGCTGCCCGATGTGCCGCTGCCTATACCTTCATAGCGGGCCGCGAACTCTGTTGACGAGCCGGGCGTCAGCTTGCTGCGTAAAAAGTCGATGTCGATTTTTGCGGTGTCGCCCATGATCGTCACGGTGGCGTTTGGGTTGGCGGTGGTATCCGGATTCAAGCCCGTGGCGCTGTTACCGTTCACGCCGGCGATCTCCCGCTCAAAATCGGTTTGGGTGCCGCCACCGGTGTTGGTGGTATTGACGTAGCTAAGATACGTGGCGGAGACGGTGTTCTTGTTGCCGATGGTGTCCCTGATAAGGCCGCTGGCAAATTCGATGCCGCCATCGGAAACATAGACGGTCTGCTGTTGCGTTTTGTATTTACCGCTGATCCGCAACCCCTGGGTGGCGCTCATGATGGCGACGGTCGAGAAAACGGCCAGCACCATCATCACCAGCAGGGCAAGGATAAGCGCCGTCCCCCGCTCGTCCGCGGCGGGCACATACATCCGTTTCATGATACTCATCACTTGCTCCTTAAAACCACGCTGGTGGAAAAAATCTGAACCACGTTTTGCTTGGTAAGGTCGTGTGCCGTGCGCGTTTTGGCAAGAATGTATATCGTTACTCCCACCACATCGCTATAGTTGCGGCCGGAAACCGAGTTGTCCGGCAGTAAGGCCGTCGGCACACCGGCGGCGCCGCCGCACTTCAATGTGATCGAGGCCGCGCCGGGCGCGGCGGTCGCGGTAGCGCCGCCGGCCGCGCCGCACATGCTGTCTGTGAAGGCGTAGGCGCCGAAGCTGCCGGTTCTGAAATGGTAAATAAAGACGAGGTCTTGTATATCGGGATACTTTGGCGTCCACCCGCTTATGGCCCCGGTGGCCGGATCGATCAACGCCATCTCGATGCAGCTTGAATTGGCTGCCGAAGGATTGCAATTAGCCCCCGTAAACCGGAACGCGACCTTCTCATTACTGTTCATCGCCAGGTTGCCATCCGCATTGTCATCCATCGTGAAAAAGATCGATTTCGCGTCGGTCATCGCGTTCGTGGTGAAGCCGCCGGTGCTGTCTTTCAGCCCAAAAGTGCCGCTGGCCGCTTGGGTGGGGTTATACCCTATCTCGCGCACGAGGCGCGAAAGCCCCCCTATGGCGTTGCGGCCCGTGGTGACCATACCGGTCACTTTCTTCTCGCCGGAAAAGAGCTGGCTGTTCGACTGGAATATTTTCATGATCACAAGCCCGATGACCGAGCCGATGGCGACCGCCATTAATATCTCGACCAACGTCATCCCGGCGCGGCTGCGCAGCAGTGCTTTCATGGTCATTGCCCCTGCATCGCGGTGCTTACCACCGCGTAATTTTGTGCCGTTCCCTCCAGCCAGCCAACGACCACCGTGACGGTCTTCATCCCGGCTATCGGCAGATTGTCGCGCACAACCCATGCGGCTTGTGGCGTGGAGCTTAACACCAGCGGAATCGCGCTGCCGTTTTGCGTATAATCCGGGTTGGCGAACATGGCCGCCGGATCGGTCAACGCATCATTTCCGGTGTAGGTGTTTACAAGCTGGGCGGGAATAACATCGTCGGCGGTTCCAAGAACCATGTCGGCTCCGAGATTAAAGCCCCCCATAGACCGTATGATCTCGACCTGTTCCTGCGCCAAAGCGCTTGCCTGAACAAATTTGTTGCTGTGCTTGTTCCCACCGATAATGGTAAAGGAAATTCCGGAAAGCGCCACCAGCGCTATTGAAAAAACAACGGATGCAACCAACACCTCAAGGATCGTGAAGCCCGCTTGCCCAGTTGATCGTATCAGGCAGAACATGTTTCTCACTGTAACCACCCGGAGTAAACGGTTATCGGCCACATCTTCCTTAGTATGGTTTCTCATTATAGCCATAGGGTTACACATTTTCATTACCTAATTATGTGCATGGACTGTGCCATCACAACCACAATTATAAACCTGTAACATCAAACAGATGCAAAGGGTTTGTAAGGGAGCATTATTTGGAAGGTGCATTTTTGTGTACTATGCCAGCAATCATTGTCAATTGCCGTCTCCTTAAAACCCGGAAGAATATGGTGTGCAGCAAACATTGCCACATAAATCCCGCTGTGCCTGACAGCGCAGAAATGTTGGAAATGCTAGAATCGCAATATGCACCACACAGGAACAGCCTATGAACGTTATTGACGCGCACGTACACCTCATCACCCGCGCGATGGTGGATGACGCCGCGCAACGGTTCCGCACGCTCTACCCCTTCGCGCATGATGCGGTGGAAAAACGCGCCGAACGGCTCTTCGGCAAGGAATTTCTCGGCTGGCTGGACGGGATCACCCTGCAACAGCAGGCAGCCGAATGGCTGCGCGCGATGGATGCAAACGGCGTGGAGCGGGCGGTATTCTTCCCCATCTCCGGGCGGCTGGAGGATATGCGCGATTTCGTCGCGCTGGCGCCGGACCGCTTTGCGGGCTACGCATTCCTGGACGATCCCGCCGCTGCCGATGCGCCGGAGCGGCTCCGCCGCGCCGTGAACGATTACCGTCTCGTTGGCCTCAAGCTCTACCCTTCCCTGCAGCTTTTCAACTGCTGTGACGAACGGCTTTTCCCGCTCTATGCGGAGGCGCGGTCGCTTTGCATCCCGATCACCTTCCATTTCGGCATCACCCACGCCCCGGTGGCCGACTACCGCTACACCAATCCGCTCGATCTGCAACTGGTGCTGAACCTCTTCCCCGATCTCAACATCATCGCCGCCCACTTCGGCGCCGGTTTTTTCCGCGAGGTCTGCTTGCTCGGTTTTCACAACAGGAACATCCACCTTGATACGAGCGGCACCAACAACTGGCGCGATTACACCCCCGAACGGCTGCCGCTGGAGGAAATCTTCAAACGCGCCGTGGAAATCTACTCGGCGGAACGGATCGTCTTCGGCACCGACACGGTGATCCGCCCCGGCGCCGGCTACCGCTCGGCGATCAAAGAGGAGCAGATCGGCATCGTGCGCGGCTTGAAAATTTCAGCGGGGGAACAGGAACTGATTTTGCGCGGCAACGCCCATCGCCTGTTCTTCGGGAAACGGTGACTTCCCCATCCGGATTACTCTGTGTGGCGCGCGGGAAAAATCTTTGGCCCTTGTCGCTATGGACGAGCGTCGACAACTGAAAAATCCATTTCGGGGGAAAGACTGAAAAAGTCTACCGCTTTTTCTTGGAAGGCTTTTTCGCGGCCGCTTTTTTCTTGGCCGGTTTTGACGCGGATTTCTTTTTTGCGGGTTTTGCCGGTTTTGAGACTTTTGGCTTTGTGGACGCCTTTGAAGGAATTGCACGAACTTTTTTTACCGGTTTTTCGGCCGCTGTTTTCTTCTTCTTTTTCTCGGGTACCGCGGGCTTGAATACAAAATTCGTTATATCCGCTCCGGGAGTAAGGCACTTGATTTTCCAGTTGCCAAACGAGGGATAAAGCTTCGTAAGCTGGTAAAGAACCTTCGCGTTGTCCATAGTGGTTTCCATGATGAGCTTGAACAACTCATTGAAATCGCTTTTTATCGGCAACAACTTTGCGTTGCGCAGATCATCGGCGTAATTTTCAAGGGTGAATCCGGAATACCGTGAATAAGAAACAAATTCGGATGCATGATCCCTGATATCCGCCTTGGAGAAGCGCGGATTGCTAAGCTCAAGCTTTACAATCTTTTTACTCATTTTGAATAGTAAAAAGTCTAGCATAAGCAGAGCTTGGCCTGCAAACAATAATTTACATTATTTCAAATACAAAAAAAAGGACCGATGAAAAATCATCGGCCCTCTTACTGTAATGATATATCTAGTTGTTATAAGGACACTTACCGGCCTTTGTGCCCCAAAACAGTATCGACAAAGTATTCAAGGGCTTCAATATCCTTGTCGGTCTTTTTGGCATAGATATCACGGACTTTCACCATTGCGTCGGCCAGCCGAAGGTTCCGCGCGCCGTACTGCGGGTTCTTTTCCGTCACCATCGGAAGATTCTCAATCTTTTCAAAGGCAACGCTCCGGCCGGTTAGCAACCAATCAAGGGAACAACCTGCATACCGTTGTATTTTCAGGAGATTTTCATAGGTGGGAATTTTCCCCTTTTGCCAGTAGTATTGGAAAAGCCCTTTCTCAATACCAACTTTTTTCGACCACGAGTATGGCCGATCGCTCTTCATCAGTATCTTAAGCCTGTCTTTGAATGTTTGCGCCATTGATTAATCCCCACAAAAATTGTCCGATAATAAGCAGCCTACTAATGTTCACATTAATTCCTAATGATTTGGATATTAAATGATATTTTGAATGTGTGCAATATAAATTATTTCAATTACGCACAGATTCATAAGCAATACCAGCTATTTGACAGATAATAAATGACATACATGTACGATATATTATGGTTTTATAGTGATATAAATATTTTATATGGCATATTTTCATCCATACCGCAAAGCTAGCATTATTCTTGGAATACCACTTTAGGGTTACGCTTGATACAATATTTCTCATTCTATATATAAGTTATTTTATAAGTATGGGCTTGCTAGCATATATTGCCATATGGCATCATCAGCTTATATCGTGAATTTATTATTCCCATCTCGGCCGTTTTTAGAATAATCTCTGTGCATCATGAAAGAATTTGAGCTGATAAAATACATCCGCAAAACCTTCCAAGAAAACAATCGAAAAAAAAACCTTCTAGTCCCTATTGGTGATGATTGCTCGGTGCTTGTCCCGCCAAAAGGGATGGCACAGGTGACTACTATTGACTCCCTCGTTGAGGGAAACCATTTTTCGAGCAAGTATTTCACGCCCCGGGAAATAGGCCGCAAAGCATTACGGGTTAATCTGTCAGATCTCGCTTCCATGGGCGCCCTCCCCCCCTATTATGCATGGCTGGTTTTCGCTATTCCCTCCAATTATTCAGATACATCCATCATGGGCATTCTTGCCGGGGTCAAAGAAGATTGTAAGCGCTATGATGTGACTCTTGCCGGTGGCAATATAACCGGCTCGGCCGAATTCCAAATTCACCTCGCCCTATCAGGCTGGGTAAAACCCCGAAAAATGCTTACCCGTTCCGGTGCGCGTCCAGGCGATCACATTTTTATCACGGGAACTATCGGGGCATCCACCCTCGCCTATCAACAGTTCAAGGCAGGTAAACGCCCCTATCCTTGGTTGGTGAAACGATGGGCCAACCCGGAGCCAAAACTCGGGATAGGAATATTCCTCGCCGAAAACAAGCTGGCCACAGCTTGTATCGATGTAAGCGACGGTGTTTTTCAGGATCTCGGGCACATTATCAAGGCATCCAATGCGGGGGCCGAACTATTTTGGGAAAAGCTGCCAATTTTCCCGCGCCTAAAAAAATTGAATCCGACACCCCAGATGATCGGGTTCGGTGAAGATTATGAACTGCTCTTTACGGTAAGCCCCCGTAACCTGAAAAAGCTGAAACCTCTCTCTCTTCAGATCACGGAAATTGGAAGAGTAACAAAACACGGGTTAAAAGTTTATAGTTCCAACGGAGAGGAAATTAATGCAACCAACATTGGCTTCAGTCACTTAGCATAAACGTATGCAATTATATTTCATCACGTTACCACTATATAGGGCATCATTTCCAAACCTTACCACAACATATTGATTTGGCTCTTTACTTATTCCCTCTATCCCGATAGAATAAACCAATAATTTCGTAAAGATTAGGGGGGTTCTGCCGAAATGTATTTTAAGAGCTTGGAAATCTCCGGTTTCAAATCCTTTGTCGACCACACAAATATCACATTTGGCGAGGGGCTTACCGGTATCGTCGGCCCCAACGGCTGCGGTAAAAGCAATATCTCCGATGCCATCCGCTGGGTATTGGGCGAGCAACGCCCCAAAATGCTCCGTGGCGCCTCGATGCAGGATTTTATTTTTAACGGTTCATCGGGACGAAAGCCGTCTGGCATGGCGGAAGTTTCCATTACCATTGCCGAAATCCAGGGGATGGTTAAAAAACCAGAATTGGCGGAATTTGATGAAGTTACCGTTACTCGCCGCCTCTACCGGAGCGGTGAATCCGAGTACCTCATCAACAGAACGCCATGCCGTCTAAAGGATGTGGTGGATCTCTTCCTTGATACCGGGATATCGACCAGAGCCTTCTCAATCATTGAGCAGGATCAGGTGCAGCGGATTGTTACCAGCAAACCGGAAGACCGCCGCTTTATCATTGAAGAAGCCGCCGGCATTATGAAATACAAACACCAGCGTCAGGACGCGCTGAATAAAATGCAAAACGCCGCCACCAATCTTTCGCGTGTATCCGACATAATCAACGAGCTTGAGCGGCAGCGCAACTCGCTCAAACGGCAGGCTGGCAAAGCGGAGCGCTACAAGGCGGCGCGCAGCGAAGCTAACCGGCTGATGTTGGCGACCAGTGCCGATGAGTGGCGCAACCTCAACGCGGCCGAAACTTCGTTGACGGGTGAAATAAGCCGGCTGGAGGAAGCGCGCGCGTCAATGGACACGGATATTGCCACCCGGCGCAACAACCAAGCCACGTTACAAAGCTCCATAAACGAATTGGCGGAAAACATTTCCCATTTGAAGGAATCGGAATACCAGATCGGAAGTTCCATCGAGCGCAACCAGAGCAAGATAACAGTGTTCACCAATCAGATGGACGAGGCGGAACGCACGGTGGAACGCCTGGGCGGGGAAACGATGGAGATCGACCGCCGTCTTGAATCCTTGCAACATGAAATGCGGGAGAAATCGGAAGAACTGGCCAACCTTGAGGCGCGGCTGGAGCAAAAGAACGACGAGATGAGCCGCAAGCGGAAAGACCTTGCCGCGGTGCAGGAAGAGATCACGGCAATCGCGCGGGAAATTTCCTTTTCCGAACGCGAAGCCCTTGGCGCGGCCGGCCGCCTCTCACAAGCCAACTCGGCCCTTGCATCCCACCGTACCCGCGTGGAGATGCAGGAGAAACGCGCCGCCCACATCGAGCGGGAACGCACCGAAGCCGAGGCCGCGCGCGACGGCAACGTGTTGCAGCGGGATGAAAAATTCAGCCAGTTAGCCGGGCGCGAAGAACGCTTCACTACCCTGCAAAACGAGTTTGCGGGCCTGACTGAGCGGAAAAACAGCCTTGTTCAACAGCACAGAGAAAAAGAAGCGTCGATTAACGAAGCAACAACCCGTATCACCCAGCTTAAAGCGCGGCGGGAATCGCTAAGAGAAATTGACGAGAAGAATGAAGGATTTCAGGAAGGCATTCGCCGCCTGCTCAAGCTGAAAGCGGAAAATAACAGTGTGGCATCACGTCTTAAAGGCTCGCTGGCGGACCGGTTGAAAGCCGACGCACGCATAGAAACCGCGCTCGAAACCGTGTTAGGGGAAAAACTGCAGGCGCTCATCACCGCCGAGCCTTCCGAGGCGGTGGCCGCCATTGAATTGCTGCGTGAAGGGAACATGGGACGCGGCACCTTCCTTCCCCTCGCCGATGGCCGCAACGGAATGTCCGCTCCGTCCCTTGTGGGGCATGAGGGCGTTATCGGTTATGCCGCCGATCTGGTGAACACCGATGACGAACTCAAGCCTCTCGTGCACCGGCTGCTACATGAAGTTGTCTTTGTGGAAAATATCGACTCGGCCCTGCGCCTGCACAAAGCGCTTGGCGTTACCTGCGTGACTTTGCGCGGCGATGTGCTGGACCGGAGCGGCCTCATCTCAGGCGGCTCAACCGGTTCCGCGGCCGGGGGTATCCTGCAACGCAAACGGACAATCGAGGAACTGGCCGCCGCCATCGGCGAGAATGAAATCAGTCTCGCCGCACTGAACGGGCAGATGCGTGAAATACTAGCGCAGCTTGCCGCGGTTGAACAGGCCGCCAGTGAAAATGCAAAGGCTTTAAAAGGGGAAGAACTCCACCTCGTCCACGAGCGGAAAGATATTGAAGGGTTGGATAATGAACTCAAACGCCAGCAGCAAAGGCTCGAGGCCTTGAGCGCGGAAGCCGCCGCACTTGCGCTTGAAAAAGAAAGCCTGGCGCGTGAAATTGAAAAGGGAGAAGCCTCCATCGCGGAAATTAACCGTGTGAAGGCGGAACTCGATAAAGAAATCGAAGCCGCCCGCGAACGCCAGAACGAAGCCCGCCAACGCTTAACCGGCATCCAACAGGATGCAACCGAAACCGAAGTCGCGCTCACCTCACTGCGAGGCGAGAAGAATATGGCTCAGGCCGACAAAACGCGGCTGGAAAATTCCCAGAAAGAAAGCTATAGCCGCATCGGAGCCGTCCGCGCCGAAATAGAGGCGGCCAACCGGCGTAAAAAAGAATTGGAAGATTCCATTGCCGGCCTGAAGGATGAAATTCACGAAAACCTTGACCGGCGGCATGCCCTATCCGGCCAATTGCAGAAACTGGGGGAGAAACACGAATCCTTGCGCAGCGAACTGGAAAAGCTGGACGAGGAAGTGCGCAATCATGCGGCAACGCTGGAACAGGCACGCGAATCGCTGAGCGAATCAAAACTGCGCCACAGCGAAACCGTTCTTCGAATGCAGACGCTGGCGGACCGGGCTATCGAATACGGCCTTACCATGGATGAAATCACAGCCTTTGATACCGCCGAAATAAATATTGAAGAAAGCCAGGCGCGCCTGCTGGAACTCCGCGAGCAGATCGCCAAGATTGGCGATGTAAACCTGGAAGCCATTGAAGATTTCCGCCAGGTGGAGGAGCGGGTCAATTTTCTCACCGCTCAACGCGACGATCTTTTGAAGTCCATCGAAGGGCTGCAAAAAGTGATCGACAAGATCAACCACACCACCAAGCAGCTTTTCGAGGATACGTTCGTGTTGGTTCGGGATAATTTCAAGGAGTTGTTTGTCCGCCTTTTCAACGGCGGTGAAGCAGACATGGTGCTGACCGACGAAAACAATGTATTGGAAAGCGGGATCGAGATTATCGCCCGCCCTCCCGGCAAAAAGCGCCAACCGCTTACGCTGCTTTCGATGGGAGAAAAATCAATGACCGCCGTCGCCGTGCTCTTCTCTGTTTTCAAGGTAAAGCCTTCGCCTTTCTGTCTCCTTGACGAAGTTGATGCGCCGCTCGACGACGCCAATATCGGACGCTTCAAGGGAGTGCTGCGGGAATTCACCGACCGCACGCAATTTTTGGTCATCACGCACAATCAAAAGACCATGGCTTTTGCCGACCGGCTTTATGGTATCACCATGCAGGAACCCGGCGTATCGAAGATCCTTTCCGTTGACTTGGTGGATACTGAAGACTCAAGCCGCGACCGGCTGCAACTGGTACACGCCTAGGCCTCTCATGAATATCCGGTTCACCGCCGCAACGCAGGCGGATGAACCGGCTATCCGGATTCTCCTCAAGGATGCCGGGTTGCCGCATGAGGATTTTGCGGCTCACCTTTCATCGTTCATTACGGCCAAAGATGGCGATACACTTGCTGGCGCCGTTGGAATGGAAGCGTATGGTCCGGCCGCGCTAGTCCGATCGCTTGCGGTCGCTGTGCCGTTTCGCGGGGCGGGCATTGGCGGCATGCTTTACGAACGCATTGAACAGCAGGCACGCGGCAGCGGCGTGCACACGCTTTATCTTTTGACACAAACCGCGGAACATTTTTTCACGAAGCGTGGTTACCGCATCGTTAAAAGGGGAGATGCGCCGGTGGCATTGTGGCAGACCGCGGAATTTTTATCACTTTGCCCGGCCAACGCTATCTGCATGAAAAAGGAAATTCGTCAAGCACCTTGACGAATTCTAAAAAAATATTTTTTTCATCACACGTTGACAATAAACAGATATTTGCTACCATTACATTCATACTCCGTGTCGAATTGGGGAGTTGGAGTGGTTGGTTCGCAGTTTCATTTTCCGCGGGTGTTTTTTCATTTATGACGAATACTATTGATGACGTCCTTAACCGGGCGCTTAAAGAGCATTTATCGAAAATGCGTTCAGTGCCCAACGGGCATCTGCACGGCATGATCATGGGCGCGGTTGAAAAATCATTGCTCAAAATGGTGATCAGCGAAACTGATGGAAACCAGTCGGACGCCTCTCGCATCCTTGGCATCAATCGCAATACGTTGCGCAAAAAAATTAAAGAATATCGCCTGGAAGTGTGACGGAAAAGGAAATGACTCTGTCAATTCTCCTTTTCATGCACGAAAACCCCGCGCGGCTAATGGTTTTGCTGCTTTTCTTTCTGCTGGTATAGTCCACCGTATTATCTGGAGGATACATGGTATTGCTCGAATTCAGCATGACGCCGCTAGACAAGGGCGAAAGTGTAAGTGAATACGTTGCCCGCTCCGTTGACATCATTGACAAAAGCGGCCTCCCCTACCGGCTCAACCCCATGGGAACGGTCATCGAAGGGGAATTTGACCAAGTAATGGGTGTGGTAAAAGAATGTTTTGAGCGGATGTCGCGGGATTGCGGACGCATCTCCACCACAATCAAAATCGATTATCGCAAAGGGAAATCGGGTCGGCTCGATTCCAAGATAGATAGCGTTAAAAAACGTCTTGGCCGCGACATCAAAAGCTGATACCCATTAATCAGGCAAGGCGGACAACGGCAATTAAAACGGCCGTTTGAGGGCAATCAAGTTCAGGAATTCGGAACGGGTGCGGTTGTCCGACCGGAATATGCCGAGCATTGAGGATGTGACGGCATAGCTGTTTTCTTTCTGCACTCCCCGCATGCACATACAAAGATGCCGGGCCTCCATAACCACGCCGACCCCCTGTGGCTTTACATGGTTGCGGATGGTCTCAGCGATTTGAGTGGTGAGCCGTTCCTGCACCTGCAACCGGCGGGAAAATGCTTCCACCAGCCGGGGGAGTTTTGAAAGGCCAATGATTTTACCGTTTGGGATATAGGCGATGTGGGCTTTGCCAAAGAACGGGAGCATGTGGTGTTCGCACATGCTGTAAAACTCTATGTCTTTGACCAGCACCATTTCATTGTAGGTCTCGTCAAAAAGCGCTTCGTTAATAAGCGCATCGATATCGACGCTATAGCCGGAGGTCAGGTACTTTAGGGATTTTTCAACCCGCTTGGGGGTGTCACGCAATCCCTGGCGATCGGGGTCCTCCCCGATGGCACGCAGGATGTCTCTAACGGCCTTTTCCAATATGGTTTCCCCAGTGGTCGGTTGCCCGCGAAAAGTGCGCGAACCGGAGGTCAGGTGTTTACCGCGGCTTTAAAATATTTGCCGGCTTTGAAGCGCACAACCTTGCGGGCGGTAATGTTCGCCTCTTCTCCGGTTTTGGGATTGCGGCCAACCCGTTCCTTTTTCTGGCGCACCTGAAAAGAACCGAACCGCCGCAGAATGACGCTGTCTCCACTTCCGAGGGTTTCTTTTACAAGCGATATGATCGTTTCAACGGCAAGCTCGGCTTCCGGCTTTTGAAGTCCCGCCTGTTCCGAAATTTTATTAACGATGTCGATCTTGGTCATGCCATCTCCTCAATATTGAAACGATTACCAAAGTATATAGCATACTTCCCGGCGGCGCACAAACTCAAATCCGCCGCCGTCCCCGGCAAAGCGCATGCGCATGTGCGCGTGCCGCTACATCGGCTTCAATCACCGCACCCAGGGTTACCGTGCGCGCGTCCGGTATTTTGTCCATCGTCTTCTCAATGATACGGGGAATATCGATATAGAGGATATTTCCCGCCAAAAACTCTTCCACCGCCACTTCGTTAGCGGCATTCAAAGCGGCTGGAACAACCCCTCCCCTTCGTAGTGCCTCGTAAGCAAGCCGCAAGCAGGGGAACCGTTTTGTATCTGGAGGAAAGAAATCGAGCCGTCCCACATCGGCCAACGAAAGCGGGGCCAACCGGGGCGCGGGCCAGCGGTCGGGATAGGAAAGCGCATACGCTATCGGCACCCGCATATCGGGGAGGCCGATCTGCGCCATAATGGAAGTATCCACAAATTCGACCATCGAGTGAATAATGCTCTGGGGATGTATGACCACCTCTATCCGTTCGGCCGGCATATTGTAAAGCCAGCGGGCTTCTATTACCTCAAGCCCCTTATTCATCATGGTGGAGCTGTCTATGGTAATTTTGCGCCCCATTTTCCAGCGGGGATGTTTGAGCGCCTGGGCAACGGTTACTTTTTTAATTTCCGCCGCGGTCGCGCGCAAGAATGGTCCACCGGAGGCGGTCAATATCAACTTGTTGACCCGTTCACGCGGTTCGCCATTGAGGCACTGCCAAATGGCCGAATGTTCGCTGTCGATGGGAAGCAATTGAGCGCAATGTTTGCGCGCGGCAGCCATCATGATCGAACCCGCCATAACCAACGGCTCCTTGTTGGCAAGCGCCACCCGTATTCCCTGTTTTATGGCGGTCAGGGCGGGAATAAGCCCCGCAGCACCGACTATGGCAGATACCACCACATCCGGCTTGAGCGCTTCAACCAATTCCGCAGCTCCATGCGGGCCGGCAAATAAGCGGGTTGACGGGTGTACCAATGCTTTCAACTCTTTCCACGCCACTTCGTGGACGATTGCCGCCTTTTTCGGTTTGAATTCTTTAATCTGTGCGGCAAGTTCCCCCACATTGCTTTGCGCGGCGAGACCCACCACTTGAAGTTTTTCGGGATTGGCGCGCACCACATCAAGGCAGTTCTTACCGATGGAACCGGTGGAACCAAGAATGAGTACCTTTCGTTTCACGATACGCGGCCGGTCAACGCAAGAAAGATATAATAGACTGGCGTGGTGAGCATCAAGGCATCGGCGCGGTCCAGCAGGCCGCCGTGCCCCGGCAAAATAGAGCCGGAATCTTTAACGCCAAAGCTCCGTTTAATCTGTGATTCGGCCAAATCCCCCACGGGGCCGACGATGCCACCTATAATTCCCGCTCCCAAAACAAGCCCGATTCCCGATTGTGGAAAAAACAACAAGTTGCACAAGCCAGCCAGCGCAATAGCCGATACCACCCCGCCAGCGAGGCCTTCCACCGTTTTACCTGGCGAGATGGCCGGGGCCAGCTTTGTCTTTCCGAAAGTCCGGCCAATATAATATGCGCCGATATCGGCGCCCCATGTGGCGGAACAGATCAGGAGGAATTGTTGTGCCCCGTTTTCCTCCATCCTGATCAACAGGGGAGCGCTGAAAGCAAGCCCGACATAGATAGTGCCGAATAATGTATAAACAACGGGATCAAGGCCTTTTTCGGCCACTTCCAGTGCGGTGAAAAGAAACGCAGCCAGGATAAAGACCAAAACCATGTACGCCACATAGTGTGAACTGATAAATGCCAATGGTATTAAAAGAGCGGCAACGAGGCCGCGCACCTTCAGGACGGGAATTCCTTTGTTCAACGCCATCCGTGCATATTCGAGAAAACAGATGGCGGCGGCGATTTCAATCATGACCGTAAAAACAGTTATCGGCGCTGAAAGAATGGCGTATATGAAGAGCGCGGCCAGGATTGAGGCGGTAATGATCCGTGTCATATCATCCCTTCTCCGCGGCCGTCAAGACTTTGAACCGCCCGCAAGCGGATTCAACTGATCGCCGGAAAGGCCAAACCGCCGTTCCCTCTTTTGAAACGCCAAAACCGCTTGCAAAAAATCTGTGCCCTGAAAATCCGGCCACAGCACATCCGTGAACCATAATTCGGCGTAGGCGATTTGCCATAAAAGAAAGTTGCTGATTCGCTGCTCGCCGCTTGTCCGTATCAGAAGGTCTACCTCCGGCAATCCCGCGGTATCCAGATGTCCGCTGATTGTTTCCTGATTAATGGCCTCGGGGTCGAGAGCGCCGCTTTTTACTTTCCGCGCGATGGCCTTCACTGCGCCCTCCAGTTCCGCCCTTCCGCCATAACTGAGCGCCAGGGTCAGCACGGTTCCGGTGTTGTTTTTTGTCGAATCCTTGACCTGGTTGATACAATCAATTGCGGCGGCGGGAAGCTCCGCCGTACGGCCGATGGTATTGAACCGGATGTTGTTTTCCACCATCCGCATCATTTCCTTCATAAGATATTCTTTGAGGATATCCATTAGTGCCGAGACCTCGTTAGGGGGGCGCTTCCAGTTCTCAGTGCTGAAGGAATAGAGCGTAAGAGCGGGCAGCTTGATCTCGGAAGCGAGGGAAACGATGCGGTCAACGGTGGTGACGCCGGCGCGGTGGCCGAAAATGCGGGGCATCATCCGCCGCTTGGCCCACCGGCCATTGCCGTCCATCACGACGGCTATATGACGCGGCAAGCGGGTGTGATCGATGGCGTTCCAAAGCGCGGCTTCCGCCGGGGTCACCGGTCAATTCTCCATTACTTCTTTTTCTTTATTATGCACAATGGAATCAACCTTGGCGACATGTTCGTCGGTAATCTTCTGGATACGCCCTTCGATTTTCTTTTCTTCGTCCTCTGAAATCTCTTTGTTTTTCAGCTTGGTTTTGACTTTGTCCATCGCGTCGCGGCGGATATTGCGGATGGCCACTTTGTTTTCCTCGCCGATCTTCTTCACCATTTTCACCATTTCCTTGCGGCGCTCTTCGGTGAGGGGTGGCATGTTGAGACGGATCACCTTGCCGTCATTCTGCGGGGTGATGCCGAGATCGGATGTTTTAATCGCTTTCTCAATGGCTGACATGGCGGAAACATCCCACGGCTGAACCACGATAAGACGCGGCTCGGGCGTGCTGACGCTTGCCATCTGCTTTATTGGCGTCTGAGTGCCGTAGTAATCAACATGAATCGTGTCCAGCAGGCCCGCGGACGCCCGCCCGGTGCGGATGCCGGCCATTTCCTTCTGCAGAAGCGAAATGGTGGTTTCCATCTTCTGTTTAGCCTCGTGCTCGATAGTGGCTCCCATAATCAATTTCCCCTTACAATCGTGCCAATCGGTTCGCCGCAGATAACCCTTTTTATATTACCTTTTTCAAACAGGTTGAAAACGATAATCGGCAGTTGGTTGTCCATGCAGAGGGATATAGCCGCGGCATCCATCACGTTAATGCCATTTTTCAGCACATCAATGAACTTAAGCTCGGTATACTTGCGGGCGGTTTTGTCTTTGAGGGGATCTGCGGTGTACACGCCATCCACTTTGGTTGCTTTAAGAATCACTTCCGCGCCGATCTCCATCGCGCGCAGTGACGCGGTGGTATCAGTGGTAAAATAAGGGTTGCCGGTCCCACCCGAAAAAATCAGAACCCGTTTTTTTTTCCAGATGCCGGACCGCGCGGCGGCGGACAAACGGCTCCGCCACCTGAGACATGGTAATAGAGGTCTGCATCCGGGTTTCGGCGCCCATCTGTTCGAGGGCGCTTTGCAGCGCCAAGCCGTTGATGACGGTGGCGAGCATACCCATGTAATCAGCGGTGGTCCGATCGATGCCGGCCGCCGATGCGAGGGATCCCCGGAGGATGTTTCCGCCGCCGATAACGACAGCGATCTCCGCCCCCATATCCTGAACCTCTTTTATCTCTTTGGCGATTTCCCGCACGGCGTCGTACAGAACCCCCTCTTTTTGGGCTCCGGCCATCGATTCGCCAGTCAGCTTGAGCAATATCCTTTTATATTTTAACTGGCCCATCGGCGGCTCAAGATTCCCCGAGCTGGTAGCGGACAAAACGGCGGACGATAATATTCTCGCCAATCTCGCTGATCTTCGCCTTGACAAGCTCCTCGATGGTGATGTCGGGATTTTTGACGAATTTCTGCTTCAAAAGACAGCTTTCCTCGTAAAACTTGGAAATACGTCCATCCACTATTTTGGCGATCACCGCTTCCGGTTTGCCGGATCCTTTAGCCTGTTCGGCAAGTATCGACCGTTCCCTTTCCACCACATCCGCGGGAACCTCATCGGGATTCACATACGCGGGCCGCACGGCGGCAATATGCATGGCGATATCTTTGACCATTTCCTGGAATTTTTCATTGCGAGCCACAAAATCGGTTTCGCAGTTTACTTCCAGCATGACACCGATTTTTGCCCCGCCGTGGATGTAAGAATAAATTATCCCTTCCGAAGTGGCGCGGCCGGCCTTTTTGGCGGCCTTTGAAAGACCCTTTTTGCGAAGGTAGTCGATTGCCGCCTCCATGTTGCCTTTGGTCTCGTTCAAGGCCTCTTTGCAATCCATAATCCCAGCGCCGGACCGTTCGCGCAGATCTTTTACCAGTTCCGCGGTAATAGCCATAGTTATTTCTCCTCTCCCTTATCTCCACTTGCCTTCACCAGACGTGCCGCTTCGCGTGCCGCCTTTGCCGACTCGGCTTTCGCCGCTGCTTCTTCCTCGGCTTTCTGGCGGCTGCGTTTGGCTTCCTGTGCGCCTTCGATAATGGCATCGGCTATTGTGGAAACCACCAGACGGATCGAGCGGATCGCGTCATCGTTGGCGGGAATGATATGGTCGATCCCCTCGGGGTCGCAGTTGGTGTCGACCATTGCTATGATTTTAATACCCAGCCGTTTGGATTCATGCAGGGCGATAGCCTCTTTCTTGGGGTCGATAATGAAAACCACACCAGGCAGCTTGGTCATGTTCTTGATGCCGGAGAGGTTTTTCTGGAGCTTCTTCATTTCGCGTTCAAGGCTCTGCACTTCACGCTTGGGCAACACTTCAAACAGGCCACCTTCGGACATGCGCTCCAACTCCAGCAAGCGGTCAATGGATTTGCGGACGGTCTCAAAGTTTGTCAGCATTCCGCCAAGCCAGCGGTTGGTGACGCAGAATGCGCCACAGCGGGCGGCTTCTTCTTCCACGAGGAGCTGCGCCTGTTTCTTGGTGCCGATAAAAAGAAAGTTTTTCCCTTCGGCGGCCGCTTCGTACGCCGCCTTGATGGATCCCTGGAAAAGCTTCAGAGATTTCTGAAGATCGATGATGTAGATGCCGTTGCGCGCGCCAAAAATATACGGTTTCATCTTTGGGTTCCAGCGCTTGGTTTGATGCCCGAAATGCGATCCCGCTTCAAGCATTTGTTTCATGGTGACTGTTACGTTCATAAAAAAATCTCCTTCATAGGGTTGTTCAACCGCCCGGGTTTGAAGGTGTCAGCGGCCATGCCGCACCCTATTGCCTTCATAAACCTTTACCGGGCGTGATATTTACCCACCCCCCGCGTAATGCGGTGGATGAAACTAGCCGTTGATTGTATCAAATAATCAAGAAAATAAACGGTTATTTTTTCTTTTATATTAATTTCGCGTTATTCCCCAAAACACCCTGAACAGCGATAACCGCCGGGACGGATTTCAAAGTTTCACCAATCCCTCCTGCACCCCGCCATATTCGGGCGTTGACAGAGTGCAACCCTATCACTTAGCATCGTTGAAACCGAATTATTATAATAGGAGAACATGTGGGAGCAAACACAGTGGCCGCAACCAGCCACCAATCGGTCATCGACATGGTCTTGGCCGCCGGTTCCGTTGCTAAAGGGGTGCTTGTTTTCCTGCTTTTGTTCTCCATTATCTCTTGGGCAATTATGATTTTCAAATGGATTTCCTACCGCCGCATTCACGGAGAAAATGCCGCTTTCAACCGGATTTTCAATAAAAATAAAAGCTTGGATAGCATTTTCAGCGCAAGCAAGAACATGCACACAACAAGTTCCATCGCCCGCGTCTTTCTGGCTGGCTATGCTGAATTTGAAAGCGAATTCCGCGCTTCCGGATCCGCCACACAGATGGAAGAAAACCGCCGCTTTTTCCTGGAAAAAATCGATGGCATTGCCCGCTCGATGGAACGCGCCACGGCCCAGGAGGTAACCATTCTCGAACGCTATCTTTTCTTCCTTGCCACGGCAGGAGCCACAGCGCCGTTCATAGGTCTTTTTGGCACCGTGTGGGGAATAATGGAGTCTTTCCGGTCTATAGGCCTTACCTCGTCCGCCAATATCGCGGTAGTGGCCCCCGGTATTGCCGAAGCGCTGATCGCCACGGCCGCCGGCCTCATTACCGCTGTACCCGCGGTCATTGGTTACAACTATTTCGTTCAACAAACAAAAGTCTTTGGCACCGAAATGGACAACTTCACCCTCGATTTCCTATCACTGATCGAAAAGAATTTTGTGAAGCGCTAAACAGCGGGCATCTTCCGCCGCGCCACCGTTCGTATCAGTTCCAGGCTTGCCATCACTCCCACCCCCGCCACAAGGCAAATGAACCAGCCGCCCGCATCAGGCGACTGGAAACCAAACATCCGCCGTAACCATGGCACATATATCACCAAAGCCAAAAAAGCGGTTGCCCCGCCGCAGAGCCACCAGAGGGATTGATTGGGATTTTTAAAGTCTTGCACGATGCTTTGCCCCAACGACCGGTTGGCAAAAATCAACCCGACCGTTGAAATAAGCAATGTAATAAAAGAAAAGGTTCTTGCTTCTTCCACACCCGCCCCGCGCAAAAGCGCCAGACCAAATACCGCCAGCACCACGGCAAACACCGCGCCCCCAAACAAGGCGCTTATCAGAACCAACCGGCGGTTGAAAAGGGGTTCGCCGGTGCTGCGCGGAGGGCGTTCCATTATCCCTGCCTCCTCCGGCTCCCTCTCGAAGACGATGGAACAGGCGGGATCGATAATCATTTCCAAAAAAACGATATGAACCGGCATGAAAATAAGTGGCATACCGAAAAATGCAGGAATCATTGCCATCCCCGCTATGGGAACATGAACGGCAATGGTAAAAGCCATAGCCTTTTTTATGTTGTCGTAAATACGCCGCCCCGACCGAACCGCCGCCACGATGGATGAAAAATCATCGTCGGTCAGAACCAGCGCCGCCGCTTCGCGGGCCACATCGGTGCCACGCCCTCCCATCGCGATGCCGATATGAGCGCTCTTTAGTGCGGGGGCGTCATTCACGCCATCGCCGGTCATCGCCACTATCTCCCCGTTTTTTTTAAGGGCATCGACAATGCGTAATTTCTGTTCGGGAACCACACGCGCAAAGACGGTTACCTGCTCAATCCGTCGTGCCAGCGTTTCATCATCCATCGCCTCCAGTTCGGCACCGGTAACACACCGGCCGGATTCAACAAGGCCGATGGCGCGGGCAACGCTCTTGGCCGTTTCAGGGTAATCGCCGGTAATCATCATTATCCGTATCCCCGCCCGGCGGCATTCGGCCACCGACGCTGACACCGCAGGCCTTACCGGATCGGTAAAACCGGCAAGCCCCACAAACGCCAGCTCGAAATCATGCTGGTCATCCGGGAGGGCCGCTTCGCCAATGACCCCCTTGGCGATCCCCAGCAC
>JAHFEJ010000080.1 GCA_023248535.1 Nitrospinales bacterium
TGGAAAATCCCCAAAATCGCGCGGGCGACCGATTCCCCCGGCACCGCGTTGACCACCGGGGCATCCATCGGCCCGGTCACGTTGTAATAGGAAATAACCAGCGATTTTTGATCCCCGGTGAGCAGGGGGCCTGCCACCGGGATATGGGAAATGATCGAGTCGACCGATGTGAACGGCTTTACCCCGATCAGAAGTTTTACCGTTCCATCGTTAAAGCGGATGTCGCCCGCGGCCGACATCCGCATCACGGCTCCTTCCAGCAAGAGATCGTCGGTATGGCCTGTCCCTTTTTTGATCGCCATGGTTCCCGCGATGCTCTTATACGGCAGTCCCTCGCCTTCCTGCCGGGCGGCCCGCTTTTCCAGTAACGGGGCCATATTGATGGCGGAAAAAATATCCGCCATTCCGCCGATTTGTGAAAGAAGGCCGTCCACCGCTTCGAACCGCACGGTTCCGTCCAGTGTATGGCGGAGGTCTTTCCATGCCAGTCCCTCGCCGCCAAAGGTTCCTTCCATGCCCATTTTTCCCGTTATCTTTTTTATGTCCGGCCAGATATCTTTTATTAACGGCTCCATTTCAACCCCGGTTAATTTCGTTTTGCTGGTGAACAGCGGTTTTTCCGGTTCCACGTTTATTTCGCCTGTTGCTTCGCATGTTCCCTGATAGGCCCCGAAGCGAACCGTGTTAAACGTGAACCGGTTATGGTAATAGTGCATATCCATGTCGATGTCTTCATAGGGAATGATGCCGAGCGTGCCGGAATTCGAGCGGGCATGGACGAACAGTTCGGGGCTGTATTTGGCGTCTTCGGTCCACCACGGGTCGGGCGCCCCCTCCAGCCAAACGGTGTCACCGAGGTCCAGCCTCTTTGCGCGCACATCCAGCCGGAGAACCGGTTTCTTTTGTATCAGCAGGGAGCCGCTGGCCTTGCCGGAGGAATTGCCGCTGGTGAACGGGATGCCGGTGAATGTGGCCAGGTTTCCCTTCAGCCTGATGGAGCCGTTTATATCCTGGAATTTTTTAGGGAGTATGGTGTAAAAGGCGACATTTTTACCGCTCAACCAGCCATTGACTTTCGGAAGAACTCCCGGCGAGAAACGGGCCGATACATCCCCTTTGACATTGCCTTCCAGCTTCAGGTAGCCCAACACCGGAAGCGTTTCCTTTAACCGTTCCAATTGGCCCAGATCAATATCTTCGATCTTTGCATTCAGGGTGCCGCTGGCCGCGGGTTCCTTTCCGCCATCGGCGATGCGCACTTCCCCATTCATCGTGCCTTTTATCATCCCTTCCCTGAAATCTTTTATATACGCGGGGCCGTCGGCAAGATCGACCGCGTCAAGTTCCGCACGGAAGTTATAGCCCTTCCATGAATGCGCATCCGGCGCGGCGCCACGAAACCGGATGCGGGAGTTGCCGAAGTTGATGCGCCCCTCATCGATGACGAGGCGGCTGCCCCCCTGCAACGTCCCTTTGGCGGAAATGTTCAACGGGCGGCTTGGCGGTTTGTCGACCACCCCCAGAAATTTTACGTTCGCCTGGGTAAGGTTAAATTCCTGGGAAAAAGCAATGTTGTCCAGCGTACCGGAAAGGGCGAGGCTTCCCATAATATTTCCGGTGAACCCTTCCCGCAGCCGCGTGGCAAGCAACGGGTTGTCCGCCATGAGGGGGATGCCGCCGGCGATGTCTATTTTCAGATCCATATCGTATTCAGGTTCCGCATACCGGCGCACCGCGCCGTTGACGGTGATGGTGCTGGCTTCCACATTAAAGGCGGCATCTTCTATTTCGATGACGGTGGGTGTCACATGGAACGTTCCATGGAACCCGGAAACCGGCACCTTGAACTGGTCGTGGCGGAAACCGACGTTGGAGAAAAAAATGTCCGCATCCAGCCCGGTTATTTTCTGTTCCAGCAGATCCGCCTGCACGCTCACCGTGGCGCTTACGGTTCCCACGACATCCCGCACCGGTTGGATCATCTCGTCCAGATTTTTCGATGCGATGCGCGACAATGCCTCTTCGCGCAACTCGGCCACATCCACGTTCGCCGCCATTACGGCTTCCAGCACCGGAGTGGTGCCCAACCCGGAGATGGAGCCGCGAAGATTGGTGATGGCGCTTTTGCCATGGATGGCCGAAAGGTTTTGGAAAGAAATCAGGTTTCCCTTGATATCGATCACCCCCTTGATCCCGCTCACCGGCAGTTTCATCCCTTTGATGAAAAAGCCCGCATCTTCCACCTCCAGCCGGCCCGACACCCGCTCCATGTTTTCCGGTTCCGCAATATGGATGAACGCGCTGAGAGGGCCGTTGAAGGAAAGACCGGATACCCTGAAACGGCCCCCTCCCACGCTCTTTCGGATCGCACCCGCCACCGGATTGGTCAGATACGTGGGGGGGATGAGGCGGTACAGCTTGTCAAGTTCCACAAACGAGGTGCTGGCGCGGAAAGTGATATCCGGATCGGGTTTGAGGTAGTTGGCGACCTCCATGCGCACATCAAGCCGCGCGTCGGGAAGGTATACTTCGACATGGTCAAGCGAAATTATATTGGGCCGGATGGCGCCGGTAAAATTGAACCGCCGCGGTTCGTGGGCGGAACCCGTGAAAAGTTCCGGATTGATTACCTGCTCGGCGGTGCGGGCGGATAGCGAACCGCTAAAAGGAAGTTCTTTGGATGGGCGTCCATCGAATTTTAACTTGAACGAGTATATCTTGCGGGAATAGTGTTCCGGCAGCAGGTTGGACAGGTAGGCGTCAAAACTGCCCGAATAGATTGAATCGGCACTGATAGTTCCTTTGGTCAGCGAGTTGTTCCAGTCCCAGGCGGGCGCGCCGATGCGGCTTTTCAGTGAAAGCTCGATCTTGCCCGGCTTGAGCTGGCGATAGAGCGGATTTTTTCGCAATTCGGGATCAACCAGGTCGGCTTTGAACTGTATCAGGGTGGGGAATAACCACCTGCCAATATGGAAATGCAGGTCGATTCCCCTTAGTAGCAGCAATTTCGCCGCCGGCGGTTCCTCGGTCAACGGTCTCCCCATATCGGGATCAAGGGGAAAGAGCATTGTGGGATCAACCACTATGGCGGGGGTAAACTGTGGCACAAGGCTTTGCCCGGCGCTGTTTCCCCCATAATAGTCTTTTGCCGTATGGTTGTCGTAGATCGTTTGATGCGGTTCATCAATAACGGAGGCATGGCGCGGGGCATATGCATCCGACAATATCACGCTGCCATTGGTGATGATGGTGTTATCCGGCGGCACGGGCATCCCGCCCTCTTTCCCCCCGCCGGTGAACAGCCGCGCCAGATTCCAGTGCCCTTCTTCGTCCCGCTCCGCGGTTACCACAAGGCCGTCGATGGAAAGCCGGGAAAGGCGGGGCGGTCCAAACAGCAGGGATGGCAGCGAAATGACCGCCTCCAAGCGGTTGGCGCGGACGGTTATGCCGCTTTTGCCTAACGTGGGGAGGATGGCCGCCACGCCGGGGCGGTAGGGCAGCCACTCCAGCCGTTCAAAGCCGGCCTGGATGCCCGACGCCCGCGCGATCTCACTGGTGATCCGGTCCCGGTAGTTATTGAGGTCAATGTACTGTTTTGCAATTTCCATCGCCCCAAAACCGGCCGCTCCGGCAAGCAAAGTTGCCGCGGCGGCTATCCGTACCCAGCTAAACACCTTACTCATAACTGCATTATTTTAACAGCCCGGCGCGGTAATCCCCCTATGAAACCGCTCCGCCCCGCAATTTTTCCAGAAGCGCGGTAAAGTCGGCCGGCAGGGGCGCCGTGAAGCGCATCGTGTTGCCGGTAACGGGGTGCGCCAGTGTGAGCGTTTCCGCGTGGAGGGCGGGCCGCCCGATGAGTTTGGTCTTTTCCTTGCCATATAGCGAATCTCCCAGCAAGGGGTGCCCCACGGCCGACATATGCACCCGTATTTGGTGGGTGCGGCCGGTTTTGAGCTTTAGCCGCACCAGCGTCGCGGCGCGGTAGACCTCCACCGTTTCATACAGCGTCACCGCATCGCGCGGAAAGTTTGTTTTTACCGACATCTTTTTGCGGTAGAGGGGATGGCGGCCTATCGGCTTGTTGATGGTTCCCGCGGGCGGAGTAATGATGCCGCGGACAACCCCCAGATATTCACGCCCCATCGCGCGGGTTTTCAACTGTTCTGAAAGCGCGGCGTGGGCGGCGTCGTTCTTGGCCACGGCCAGCAGGCCGGTGGTCTCCTTGTCGATGCGGTGGACGATGCCGGGACGGATTTTGCCGCCGATGCCGGAAAGCCCCTCGCAGTGCCCCAGCAGCGCGTTCACCAGGGTGCCATGCGCATGCCCCTTGGCGGGATGCACCACCATCCCCGCCGCTTTGTTGATGACCGCGATATGTTCATCTTCGTAAATGATGTCGAGGGGGATGTCCTCCGCCTCGGCGTCCAACGGTTCCGGCGGCGGGATGTCCACCGCGAATTCCTCGCCGATCCCGGTCTTGTGGCGGGAAGGCACCGGCTGCCCCGCCAAGGTGACCAGCCCTTTTTCGATAAGCCGCTGAACGCCGCTGCGGGAAAGTTCCGGCAGTTTCTCCGCCAAATACTTGTCCAGCCGCTCGCCGTCTTCGGCCTCTTGCACGGTAACGATGATCCGGTTGTTCATTTTGCCTTTCTAAATCCGCGATAAAGTAAAATCAGTCCGCACGCAAAGCCGATGATGGCGATTCCCTGCGAGGTGCTTAATGAAAGGCCCAAAAAATGTCCGCGCGGGTCGCCGCGGAAATGCTCCACTATAAAGCGCCCCAGCGAGTAAAGGGTTATCCATCCGATCATAAGCTGCCCGTCGAACTTCTTGCGCCGCCGCATCGCCAGCAAGATAAGGAAAATGGCGAACTCGTTGACCGAATCGAAGATCTGAGTGGGGTAGAGCGGCACCCCCAACGGGGCAAGCCCGGCGGGGTTGGTGAATACTATGCCGATCCACGAATCGGTCGGCCTGCCGTAGCAGCAACCGGCCGCCAGGCAGCCGAGCCGCCCGATGGCATGGGCCAAGGCCAGATAGGGGGCCAGAATATCCGCCACCTTCCAGAATGGGAGTGTATGTTTATTGATGAACCACCAGACTACCGGTACGCAGGCGATGAAGCCGCCGTAAAATACCAGCCCCCCTTCCCACAGCTTGAATATCCGCAGCGGCTCGGCAATGTATGCCGGGTACTCCACCAACACGTACATCAGGCGGGAGCCGGCGATGGCGGCGATAATGACATAAAAGCCGAGGTCGGCGATCAGGCCGCCGTCGAGACCTTCTTTTTCCGCGCGGCGGGCGGCAAGGGTTACGCCTGTCAGCAGGCCGATGGCCGCCAACAGGCCGTAGGTGAAAAGTTTTATGGGGCCGATCTGTATCAGTACCGGCAGCATCAGCCGACCAGCACTTTCAGCGCGCCGGGGCGGGCGGCGTGTTCAAACGCCTTCAGCCCTTCTTCCAGTCGGTAGGTGGCCTCAACCATCGGTTCCAGCGTTATCTGTCCGGTTTCCATCAGCGCCAGCGCATGGACAAACGGTCCGCAGCGCGAGCCGATAACCGAGATCTCGTTGATGACGATATGGTTGATGTCGATATCCGCCACGGGGGCGGCGATGGTGGTTTTGAGTATCAGGTTGCCGCGCGGCCGCACGAATCCCAGCGCCTTCTTCATTCCTTCCGGGCGGCCGGTGGCATCCACCACCACATCGTATTTTTTGCCCGGCTTCAGTTCGTTCTCCAGCAGCGTGGCGATGTTCTTTCCATTCAATATGGCCAGCTTTTTTTTATGGCGGCCGCACAGCGTCACGTTGGCCCTGAGAATTTCGATAGCCTGGGCGACAAGTATTCCCAACTTGCCGTCCCCCAGAACCAGCACCGCCATGCTGCGCACCGGCACCTGTTCCGTGATGCGGTAGGCGGCGGCCAAAGGCTCGATGAAGACCGCTTCGGCGTCGCTTATATATTCGGGTATCTGGTGCAGGTTCCTCTCCGGCAGCGCGAGATATTCGGCGAACGCGCCGTCGCGCCCGGCGATGCCCAGCACGGTGCGGACGGGGCAGTGCGCCTGCTCGTCCCGTTCGCAGTATTCGCATGTTCCGCAGCCGCAGTTGATCTCGCCGGTCACCCGCGCGCCGATCAGCCCTTTATCGTCCGCTTCTTCCACGGTTCCCACGAACTCGTGGCCCGGCACGCCGGTAAAGTTCATGTAGCCCGCCACGATTTCAAGGTCGGTGCGGCAGATGCCCGCTTTAAGCACTTTGATAAGCGCTTCGCCCGGCTTGCGTTGCGGCATCGGCAGGTCGGTGCGTAACGCCAGTTTGCCCTGGCTGAAATAAAGTCCCTTCATATCGGTATCCTATATGGAGTAAAAAGTCCGTTGTTTACATCTTCCTTGGCCGCTTGATAGCTGGCCGGCGTGCCGATGTCGGCCCAGTAGCCGTGGTACTCGAATGTACGCAGAGGAGCGCCGGCGGCCAGCAGCGGCGGATAAACCTCTTCCGAGATGTTAACAGGTCTGCCGCCAGGAATATAACCGAAAATGGCGGGCGAAAGGACATGGATGCCGGTGAACATCATTGGCGCGGGGGTATCAGCAATTGTTGGGTAATCCGGGTGGCGGGTGGAAAGGTAGCGCAACAGGCGGCCATCCGGCGCTTTTTCCAGAATGCCGATGGTCTCCGGCCACGGGTTGGCGCGCACCACCAGCGTCGCCAGCGCGTTATTTTCGTGATGTGCGCGGATCACGGCATCCAAATCGGCGGTTACCAGAATGTCGGAATTGATCACCACAAATTCGCCGTTTTTGAGGAACGGCTCGCACCCCTTTATCCCCCCGGCGGTGCCCAGCAGTACCGGCTCCTCCGAAAACCAGAGCGTGAGATCGCGCGGCATCCCCGTTTTCAGGTCGTCCTTGATCATGCCGCCCAAATGGTGGAGATTGATGGCGATCCGCCGGATGCCGTGGGCGTACAAATGGCCGATGGTGTTGCGTATCATCGTGGTGCCGCCGATGCCGAACAGCGGCTTGGGGGTGGTGTTGGTCATGGGGCGCAACCGCTCGCCCAGCCCGGCGGCCAGGATCATTCCGTTCATGCTGTTTTACGCCGCTCCAAAATCGTGTAACATATCGGGAGTTTACATCATTTCATTGGGGGTAACTAGAGAGTGAGCACCGAAGCCGCGCCAACGATAGAGCTGCTGGCGATAACGCCGAATGCCGAACGGTTGATCGAAGAAGCGGGGCGCACCTGCTACCTCTCCTTCGATAAAATGACGGACGATTCCTCCAGGCGGTTCATCCGCATGGTGGTGAAAAACGGGCACCATAGCGTTCTGGAGCATGCTAGCGCCACCTTCCGCATCAAGGGGGGATCGCGCAGTTTCACGCACCAGATCGTGCGGCACCGCGTCGCCTCGTTCTCGCAGCAATCGCAACGCTATGTCAGCGAGGACGAGTTCCAGATAGTCATCCCCCCATCCATTAAAGCCAATGCCGAAGCGTTGGCGGTTTTCAACGGGCTTATCGAGCATGCCCGCACCGCCTATGCGAAGCTGAAGGCGCTGGACATCCGCAAGGAGGACGCCCGCTTTGTGCTGCCGAACGCCGTCACCAGCGAAATAGTCATCAGCGCCAATTTCCGCGAATGGCGGCACATTCTGGGCGTGCGGCTGGAGAAGGGGGCGCAGTGGGAGATCCGCCTCATCTGCGAGGAAATTTTAAAAGTGCTGGCCGCGCACGCTCCCACCGTATTCGAAGACATGCTCTCCCCGCAGGGGTGAGACGCGTATATTCCGGCCGGCGAAAAAGGCCAAGCCCGATGTGTGCGTATCCGGCGCGGGTTTATTTGTCGCCGCGCTCCAGGTAGGCGTCGTAAATATTCAGCGGTTCCGCCAGGGGCTGTTCCGCCCGCTCCGTTATCACCTCGCCAAGGGTGTCGGATAAAAACGCCTCCATGCGGTCGTCCCGCGCCCGGCTGGCGGCGGTTGGCCTGCCGTCATCCATAAAAAGCGCCGCGGCCAGTGCGATCACAAAGGTTGCGGCAAGGGCCCATGGCAGATACCGGAAAGCTTTGGGGGCCGATGCGGCCGCTTCTTCCTGCGCGGCGGCAAGTATCCGGCCGTATTCGCCGGTTGGCGGGGGAGGGGCTGCCGGGCGGTTCAGCCGCATCAATTGATCTAAATCGTATTCGTGGTGTTTCCGGTTCATACCGTTACTCCATTCACCTGAAAAAACTTCCCCATTTCCGCGCGGGCATAGTGCAAGCGGGATTTCACCGTTCCTTCCGGCAAGCCCAGCGCGGTGGCCGCTTCTTTTACGGTGAGTTCTTCAAAAACGCACAGGGTCACCACCGCCCGCTGTTCCGGTGAAAGCCGCAGCAGGCATTTCTTCACAATGTCGCGGTGGATGGCGTTGGCCTCGCCCCCTTCGCCACCGGGGACATCCGGCAACCAGTGTTCCATTTTGGCCGATGCGTTTTTCCGGCACCAGTCCAGCGCGGTGTTGGTTGCGATCCGGTATATCCATGTTTTGATATTGGCGTTTTCCTTAAAACCGGGGAGTCCTTTCCAAATCTTTATGAAAGTTTCCTGCACCAAGTCGTCCAGGTGCTCTCCGCCGCAGATGTTGTACAGCACCGCCCGCACCAAGGGCGCATGCCGCTCGTATACGGCCCGGAACCGGTCTTGTCCGCCGCCGTTGTTATTCTGGGTCATGCCTGCATTCTAATACGGATATTATTTTCCGTCGTCTTTCATGTCATGGCCGCTATGCCCCATTCCTTCGTGATGCATCGCCCCCATCCGCTTGCGCTGGCCGCGGTTCAGAACCGCCCGTATTTTTAGAAACGTTTCAAACCGCGCTTCTCCCGCCGCCGCGCGCAAGGCGGCGACCTTGGCGTGCTGTTCGCGCAACTGGTCGTCGGTGGCGTCGCCTTGCATCATTTCACGCATTTTCTCATGTTCGGCGCGCAGCTGTTCGGCGGCGGATTTCATTTTCCCGCGTTGTTCTTCGTGGATTTTGTCGATCTTGTCTTTCTGGTAGGCCGAGAGGTTCAGCTTCTCCAGCCACTGATGGTGTTTCTCTTCAACGGCCGTTTCGTCCGGGCCGCGCGGCCCCTCTTCCCGGGGTTCCGCCGCCGCGTGCCCCGTTCCAATCGCGATGACCGCCATTACGGCCAACACCATGCAGGTTTTTTGGAATATGCTTTTGTTCATCGGGCGCTCCTATTTTGTTTCTGATCCGTTAGACGCGCGTCTGGCGGAAAAAGTTCATTCAACTGGCCGGGTCATTCGGGGGGAGAAGCGGAAGGGGGCCGCCCCGGTTGCCCTCGCTGTCCACCCAGAGGTATGGCACGGTTGCGTTGTCCGCCAGCCACCGGATCCCCTCCACCCCTTTCAGCATGGCGATGGTGCAGATGCTCCCCGCCGCAAGGCACCGGCCGACGGTTACGCTCACGGCGGATAATCCCCTCACCGGCCAGCCGGTAAAGGGGTTGATAATGTGGCTGTACCTCTTCCCGTCTATTACGATGCAGCGTTCGTAATCGCCGCTGGAAGCAAGCGCCCCTTCAAACAGTTCCACGTTTCCCAAATGACCGTTGGGTTTGAGTGGATCTGTTATGCCGATGATCCACGGCCGGGGGCCGGGGTGCGGGCCGATGATTTTAATGTCCCCCCCCAGATCCACCAACCCGCCGGTGACGCCATGCGCGGCGCAGACCTCCGCCGCCCGGTCCGATGCGTACTCTTTCCCTATTCCGCCGAAATCCAATTCCATGCCGGGAACCGTGAAGGTGATCCGGGGCGGGTTCCGGATGATCTTTTCCATGCCGACTTTGGGCAGCAGCGAATCTATCGCGGCTTGATCGGGCAGGGTATCGAGGGTATCCGAGCTGAAATCCCACGCCTTGCGCAACACGCCGGAGGTGATATCGAAAAGGCCGCCGCTCTTCTGGTGGCAGGCAAAGGCGTAATCGGTCAGCAGGGCGGTCTCTTCATCGAGGATCGCGCTCCCGCCTTGCCGGGCGGCGCGGTTTATTCCGGAAAGAACGCTGCCGGGGTTGTAGCGCGAATAGCGTTGCTCGATGCGCGCGACTTCGGCGGCGGCCGCATGCGCGGTTTCTTCGGCATGTGATGCGTCTTCCGAGTAGAGGTAAAGGTTGCATTCCGTTCCCATGGCGGTGAACGGAAAATGATATAGCTCAAGCATCGGTTGCCGTTACGTTGGTCACGATGGGAAGGATATACCGCTTTATTCGCCGAATAAAGCGGGAAAACCGGGGCCGGAAAAAAAATCCAGCCCGCTTTATCCTATGAATAAAGCGGGCTGGTTAAACTGCTGTGCGATCAGGCGCGGATGTTGATCTTGCCGCCGTGCGACGCTGCCGGTCTGGGAGCCGAAGCCTGGGGAGCCGCCTTGGGCGCGCTTGCGCGTTTGCTGGCGCCGGAAGAGACCCGTGGTGCGCCGCCGCCTACTTTTGAAATACCGCCCATTTTATGCTCCCTTCAAAGTATGCCGTTTCAATTCTTTTCTTGCCTTCCGGCAAGTTAATCTCAAATATGTACGTCTGACAAAACTTATCGGTGGAGCCTCAACAAAACATGAGGGGAAAAAACCTCTTTTTAATGAAAACCGTGATGGCACTCTCTATAAAGTCAATGTATTGATAAATAATGGGTGGCGGTCATGGACACAGCTCGGTATGGGCGGGGTATCAGGCAAATCGGGAAGATGGATTACTTTTTGGCGGGAGCGGGGGAGGGGATTTCCTCGGCTCTCCAGGTATTTTCCAGGAAGCGCTCACGGCCAGAGCCGGCACGGTACTTCTTGTAGTGCTCGGCGTTCTTTTTGTAAAAGTCCTGGTGATATTCCTCGGCGGGATAGAATTCCTCCGCCCTGCGGATTTCCACCACGATCGGCTTTTTGAATTTGCCCGACGCCTGAAGCCGTTTTTTCGATTCCTCGGCAAGGCGTTTCTGTGTGTCATTGTGAAAGAAGATGGCCGGTTTGTATTGTTCCCCGTGATCGGCGAACTGGCCGATGGGATTGGTCGGGTCGATGTTCCGCCAAAAGACCTCCAGCAACGCCTCATACGTCACCTTGGCGGGGTCGTAGGTCACCTGCACCGCTTCAAGGTGGCCGGTCGTGCCGGATGAAACCTCCTCGTAGGTGGGATTTGTTTTGTTTCCCCCCGTGTATCCGCTGATAACGTCTATCACCCCCGCCGTCTTCTCAAACGGCGGCTCCATGCACCAGAAACAGCCCCCCGCGAAAGTCGCCCGTTCCATACGAGGTTCTCCTTTGCCCGCCGCAAAGCCGATGCCGGCGGATGCCAGCACGAAGCAGGCGGCGAAAATGGCCGTTAGTTTCATTGCCGTCACTTCTGCCTGAAAAGTTTCACGTAAGCGCCGTAGCCTTCTTTTTCCATGTTGGCCGCGGGGATAAAGCGGAGCGCCGCCGAGTTCATGCAGTAGCGCCGCCCCGTCGGCGAGGGGCCGTCGTTGAATACATGGCCGAGGTGGCTGTTGCCATGCCTGCTGCGGATCTCGGTGCGGGTTCCCAAAAGGCCCTTATCCACCCGTTCGACGAGGTTATCTTTTTCCAGGGGACGGGAGAAGCTGGGCCAGCCGGTGCCGGAATCGTACTTGTCACGGCTGCTGAAAAGCGGCTCGCCGGAAACGATGTCGACATATATGCCTTCCTCCTTGTTATCCCAGTAGGGGTTGGCAAAGGGGCGCTCGGTGCCGTTTTCCTGCGTAACATGGTACTGTTCCGCCGTGAGCGTTGAACGCAAACTCTCTTTCGAGGGGGTTTTGTAGTCCGCCGCGTCAGCCATGATCACCGTTACTCCAATCAAAACAGCGGTAGTGGAAAGAGACCGTAGCTTCATCGATACATTATACGGCAAATGGAGGGCTGAAGTTGCATGTGGCCGGGCGCGTCAGGATGAAGGAAGACTGTTGCGCAGGTACAACGCCCATAAGCTCACGAGTCAAGGGCTCATGACAACCTCATTCCAACGAATTGTTCCCAATTTCGTTTTGCCTGATAACGTGCGCATAGCAGACACCCATTCGCACCCG
>JAHFEJ010000081.1 GCA_023248535.1 Nitrospinales bacterium
GGGTGGGGGCGAAAATATCCGGCGCGGCGGCTTCGCCGCAATCGATTTTTATTTTTTGTTCCGCGCCGAAACCGGTGGCCACCAGCGCCGTCCGCGCGCCGATGTTCCTGCCCAGTTCCACGTCGCATATTTTGTCCCCGATGACGATGGCCGCGCCGATGGCGAAGCCGTGTTTGCGCCGGGCGGCATCCACCATGCCCGTCAGCGGTTTGCGGCATTCGCACGCGATGCTGTACTCCGGCACCGAGCCGCGCGGGTGGTGCGGGCAGTAGAATATCTCCGTTATCCGCGCCTCCTCCGCCAGCAGCAGTTCCGCCACGCGGCGGTTCACCGCCACCACCTCTTCAATGCCGTAAAATCCGCGGGCCACGCCCGACTGGTTGCTTATCCCGAATACGGCATAACCGGCGCCGTTCAGGAGCTTGATGCCCTGCGCCGCGCCGGGAATCAGCTCGATATCGTGCGGCGAGCTGATATACCCTTTGTCGACGTTGATGGTGCCGTCGCGGTCCAAAAACGCCGCTTTAATAGTCCGCATGGCGTGGATTATAGGGGAAAACCGGCCCGGATGATAAGGCCGCATGTTAAAAGACCGGGAAGAACGTCATCTTTCGTTGATTATTCACCGGTGTATCGGGTTAGAATAGCCCTCTTATGAAACTCATTGAACGTCTCGGCAAAGAAGTCCTCATCATCGACGGCTCTATGGGGGCGCTCCTTCAATCCGAGGGGTTGCCCAGCGGGTACGCGCCCGACCTCTGGAACCTCGAAAAGCCCGAAGCCATCGCCTCCGTTCACAAACGGTATGTGGATGCCGGCGCGCAGATCATCATCAGCAACACCTTCGGGGCCAGCCGCCCCCGCCTGGAAGAGTACGGGCGCGAGCACGACCTGAAAAAGATCAACCGCGCCGGGGTGGAGATCGCCCGCAAGGCGGCGGACGGCCGCGCGCTGGTGGCGGGCGGTTCCGGCCCCAGCGGCAAGCTGATATTCCCGATGGGGGATGTGGATTTCGAGGACGCCGTCGCCATTTTCCGCGAGCAGGGACAGGCGCTGGTGGAAGCCGGGGCCGACCTTCTCATCATCGAAACGATGTTCGACCTGATGGAGACCAAGGCCGCCGTCATCGGCTTCAACGAGGTGCGCGGACGTGTGCCGCTCATCGTCAGCATGACCTATACCGCGGGCGGCGTGACCGATACCGGCACCACGCCCGAAGCGGCCGCGGCGGTACTGGAAGGCTTGGGCGTTGACGTGCTCGGCGTGAACTGCTCCACCGGCCCGGCCGAAATGCTGGAAGTGGTCCGCCGGATCGCCGCCGTGACAAAGCTGCCGATCATGGTGGAGCCGAACGCCGGGCTGCCGGTGCTGGAAGGGGGGATCACCCGTTTCAAGACGCCGATGGATGAGGTAGCCTCATTCGCCCCGAAGTTTGTCGAGCTGGGGGCAAGCATCATCGGCGGCTGCTGCGGCACCCGTCCGGAATATATACAGAAAGTGTCATCGCTGGTAAAAGGAAAACCGGTTGCGCCGCGTCCCGGCAGGGAAGGGGTCGCCATCGCCAGCCGTTCCAGCGCCATATGGATCGGGGCGGGGCACCCGTTCGTGAAGATAGGCGAAAAGATCAATCCGACCGGCAAGAAAAAATTCGGCGAGGCCATCAAGGAAGGGCGCACCGACCTGATCCTGGCCGAGGCCCGCAAGCAGGAAGAGGCGGGGGCCACCGCGCTTGATATCAACGTCGGGGTGCCGCTTATAGACGAGCCGGCCATGATGGTGAAAGCCGTCACCGCCGTGCAGAACGTGACCGCTTTGCCGCTGGTGATCGACAGCTCGAACAACGACGCGCTGCTGCGCGGCCTGCGGGTGTATGCCGGGCGCGCGCTGGTGAACAGCGTGAACGCCGAGCACGACAAGCTGGAGGCGGTGCTGCCGTTCGTAAAACGCCACGGCGCCGCCGTGCTGGCGCTCACCGCCGGCGACGAGATACCGGAATCGGCCCGGCAGCGGCTGGAATATGCCAAAACGATACTTGACCGCGCGCTGGCGCTTGGCATGCGGCGCGAAGACATCGTGTTCGATTGTCTCGCCGTGGTAGTTTCCGCCATGCAGGAGGGGGCGCGCCAAACGCTGGAGACCGTCCGGCTCATCCGCGAGGAACTTGGCTGCGCCACCGCCGTCGGCCTTTCCAACGTGTCGTTCGGCCTGCCGGACCGGCATACCATCAACAACAACTTCCTTGCGATGGCGATGGCCAACGGCCTCGATGCCGCCATCGTGAACCCCTACGACGAACAGATGCACAAGACCGCCGCCGCCGCAGGCCTATTCACCCGGCGCGATATCGGCTGCAACCGCTTCATCAACGCCGCAACCGCATGGGAAACCGGCAGCGTGGCGCGGGAGGCGGCCCCGGCCGTTAAACAGGCGCAAAACCTCCCCACCCCCGAAAAGATATTCAACGCCGTGGTGGAGGGGGAGAAGGACGGCATCGGCCAACTGGTGCGGGACGCCCTCAACGAAGGTGTTCCGCCGATGGATATTTTCATCAACAACCTCACTCCGGCCATCCGGAAGGTGGGCGATCTTTTCGCCGAGCGGAAGAAATTCATTCCGCACCTTGTCGCCAGCGCCGATACGATGAAGAAGGGGGTGGCGGTGCTCGATCCGCTGCTCCGCTCGGCCCGCGCTGACGCAAGCAAGGGAACCATCGTCTTCGCGACGGTGAAAGGGGACGTACACGACATCGGTAAAAACGTCTGCGTCATCATGCTGGAAAATTTCGGCTACAAGGTCATCGACTTGGGGCGCAACGTGCCGCTGGACGACATCCTGGCCGCCGCCGAGAAACACCGCGCCGACATTTTGGGGCTTTCGGCCCTGATGACCACCACGATGATCCAGATGCCGCTGGTGGTGAACGAAGTGAAAAAACGGAACCTGCCATACAAGGTAATGGTGGGCGGGGCGGTGGTTACCCGCTCGTTCGCCGATGAGATCGGCGCAGATGCCTACGGCAAAGACGTGGGGGATGTGGTGACCATCGCCGAGAATCTCATGGTGAAAAAATGAGACCGTTATTCCGGCCGGCAACCGCGCTGGCGCTGGCGGCGGCCCTTGCGGGCTGCTCCGGCACCACCGCGTACCGCTACAAACAGTACTACGCCATGATCCAGCCGATCGTCAGCTACGACAAGAGCTACGAGGATACCCGCGTCGCCTTCCAGTTCGAGATCACTGAAAAGAAGATATTTGTCGATATCGCCAATATCGGGGGCGAACCGGTCACGGTCGACTGGCCAAACGTCTATCTGGTCGACGCCGAGGGTATTTCCCGCCATATCGTGAACGACCAGGTCATCTTTTCCAAGGAGGTCTCGCGCATGAAGCCTACCACCATTGCGCCGGGCGCGGCCGAGCGCAACCTGATCGTGCCGGTGGACAGCGTGGAAGAACTGGAACAGTGGACATGGTACGTAAAACCGCTTTACACCCAGACCGACGATAGCGCGCCTTTGAACCTTAAAAAGGTGTTCCGGGTGGTTATTCCCGTGCAGGCGGGGAGCGAGCGCCGCCGCTACTCCTTCCAGTTCATGGTGACGGACGTGATCCCCTACCGCGGCCTCTCCCTCGGCTGATTCCGCCCCTTTTCCAAAGGGGGAAGAGTTGGCGCTGGCGCGCCAATGTACAGAAAAGTCCGTACCCACCTAAAGAGATATTTTCCCGGTGGGTACATGCTCTCAGCATGTACATCGGCCCATCGGGCCGAGGGCGTTGCCGCTGACGCGGCAATGGGCGAATGAATTCGCCCCTACCGGGGATGCACGGTGGGTACCCAATTTATTGGGTACATCGGCCCATCGGGCCGATTTCTCCTTTGTCATTCCCGCGAAGGCGGGAATCCAGACATATTTTCAAAGCTCTCTTTGTTCATGCCCCAATGAACCACAGAGGCGCAGAGACACGGAGAGGATGGTTTGGGGCAATAAACAACTGAAAAAGATTATTCTGCTCTGTGCCTCTGGGGCTCTGTGGTTATATCCCTCTTCCCTTCGGTTTTTTTTCCGCCTTAAAGCCGGTATAATCGCTTCATTCGTTTATTTATTTGGGGGAACGGCCACATAACGATGAACAGCATATTGGTGGTGGACGACGAGCCGGATGTTCTTGAGATAACCTCGCATTTTCTCCGGGGGAAGGGATTCGCCGTGACGCGCGCCGCCAGCGGGCTGGAGGCGCTCCGGCAGGCCGCCGGCGCCGTGTTCGAGGTTGTGCTGCTGGACATCTCCATGCCGGGGATGGACGGCATCGCCACGCTCAAAGAGCTGAAGGCGCGGCACCCCGCCGCCGAAGTCATCATGATCACCGCCAACGACGAAATGCCCACCGCCATCACCTGCATGCAGGAAGGGGCATACGGCTATCTGGTGAAGCCGCTCGATTTCACCCAGCTTCATCTCGAAGTGAACCGGGCGCTGGAGCGCCGCCGGATGGCGTTGGCCCTGGATGATTTCCGGCTACAGTTGGAACGGAAAGTCGAGGAGCGCACCGCTGAGGTGCGGCGGCTCAACGGGAAGCTGCGGGAGAATTTTCTCGCCTCCATCCGCGTGCTGATGAGCCTGCTGGAGGTGTACGAACCGTATATGGGGAGCCACCTCAAGCGGGTGGGGGCGCTGGCGGTGGAGATGGGCCGCGCGCTGAAACTGCCGGAGAAAGACCGCGAAGACCTTGAGATCGCCGCGCTATTGCATGATATCGGCCGCGTGGCGCTCCCCGAAGAACATGCCACCGCCGGCTTCAACGACCTCAAGGAAGAGCACATCTCATACGTCAAGCAGCACACCGTTATTGCCCAGCATATCCTTTCCCCTTCGGGCGAACTGGAGAACGCCGGAAAAATCATCCGCAGCATGCACGAGCATCTTGATGGCAGCGGTTTTCCCGACGAGTTGCGCGACGATGATATTCCCTACCTTTCCCGCGTGTTGGGGGTGATAAACGCCTACGACGAGCTGGTGCACCGCCGGCGCTTCACCCACGAGCATATCAACAGCCACGAGGAAGGGGATGTTTTCGCCCTGCAACATCTTTATTCGGTGGCGGGACGGCATTTTGAACGCCGTATCGTCGAGGCGCTGGAAAAGGTGCTGGAAGAGCTGGATGTCCGCGAGCGCAACGAAGTGAAGGTATCTGTCCGGGAACTTAAGCCGGGGATGCTGTTGGCGAGGGACATCTACACCTTTGAGGGGCTTCTGCTGCTCGGCAGGGGGAACAGGCTTACACCGCCCCACATCAGGCGGATCGAGGCATTTTGCCGGATGAAGATGGTGAAAAACGAGTTCTTTACAGGACAGGGTGATAGCCCTTCATATTCCCAGTAACCTGCCTGTACACGCATAGGACGGGCTGTTCTGATTCCGGGCAGCGGCGCGGCGCACTGTCCGAAAAATGTAATCGACACATTCAAAACCGGTTACACGTTGTGCTAGCATATGAAATCTATGGAAACCCCTTTAATACTGATAGTTGACGACGAACCGGATAATCTGGAGATTCTGGAAGGCCGCCTGACCCGGCGCAACCACCGTGTCATTACCGCGGATGGCGGCGTGAAGGCACTTAAATTGCTAGAAGAAGTGGAACCGGACCTGGTTTTGCTCGACGTGATGATGCCGGGAATGAACGGGTTTGAAACGCTTGCCCGGATGAAAGAGATGAGAAAAGGGGTTTTTATGCCGATCATCCTTGTTACTTCGCAGGACGACAAGGAGAGCCGCATCAAAGGGCTTGATGCCGGCGCGGATGATTATGTCACCAAGCCGGTCGACATGGATGAGTTGATGGCGCGCATACGGGCGATGCTCCGCATAAAGGATCTCAAGAGGCAGATCACCGTCAAAGACCGCGAGATCGGCCGCCTTTCGCGCGAACTCAAAGAGACCAACCGCTACCAGGATATCATCGGCGCCAGCGGGGCGATGCTGGAATTGGCGGACCGGATCCGCGGCGCCGCCGGCATCAGCAGCCCCGTGTTGATAGAGGGGGAAAGCGGCACCGGCAAAGAACTTGCCGCAAAAGGGATACATTACGCCTCCCCGCGGGCCGAGCGCCCCTTCATCGCGGTCAACTGCGCCGCGCTCCCCTCCGAGCTGATTGAAAGCGAGCTGTTCGGGCACCGGAAAGGGGCCTTTACCGGCGCGATGGTTGCCGCAGAGGGGCTTTTCAAGGCGGCCGACGGCGGCACCATCTTTCTGGACGAGATCACCGAGATGCCGGTGGATGTTCAGGCGAAGATGTTGCGCGTCTTGCAGGAGGGAACCGTGCGGCCCGTCGGCAGCACCGAGGAAACGCCGATCAACGTCCGCGTGATCGCCGCCACCAACATCGATGTGGGGCGTGCCGTGAAGGATGGCAAGCTGCGCGAGGACCTGTATTACCGTATCAATGTATTGAACATCAAGCTGCCGCCGCTGCGCGCGCGCAAGGATGACATACCGCTGCTGGCGCAGGGGATCATCGAGAAGTTTAACGCCCGTTTCAGCCGCGGGGTGAAAGGGATATCATCGGGGGCGCTGGCGGCCCTCGCCCGGCACGATTGGCCCGGCAACGTGCGTGAGCTGCAAAACGTGATCGAGCGCTGTTTCGCCCTTCCCGGCGTGGACGTGATCGAAGAGCGGCACATCCAGATATTGCCGCTGGCCGGTTCGCGGGAGACGCCCGCCCCCGCCACGGCCACCGCTCCCGTTCCGCCGGATGCGGGGGATATTCTTTCGCTTGACGAGGCCGAGAAAAAGCTGATACTTTCCGCGCTTGCGAAGACGGGCAATAACAAGCTGAAGGCGGCGCAACTGTTGGGCATCCATCGCTCCCGGCTCTACAAGAAGCTGGAGCGTTACGGCATTAAAGATTAGGCTGCAAGGAGAACATCCGGTCAATGAAAGAACATCAGAAACTGGTCGCGGAGGGGAGTCCCCTCCTGCCGCTGATCCTCACTGTCATCGGTATCCTCGTGTTGGGGCTGGTGTTCGTGGAAAGCTATCTGGAGATGACGGGGCAACCGTTCACCTTCTTGGATATAGCGCATAACTACGGCCTGTTCACCGGGTACAAGGTATCGACCCAGCCCAACCGCGGCATCTGGCACCTCACCGGCTGGATCGGCAGCGCCTGTTTCGTGATCATGATGATCTACTCAATGCGGAAGCATTTCAAGTTCATGCAGAACGTCGGCTCCATCCGTTACTGGCTCGACATCCACATGTTCCTGGGAATTGTCGGCACCCTGCTGGTGACGGCGCACAGCACCTACAAATTCGGCGGCATCGTGGCGTTGTCCTACTGGTCGGCGGTCGTGGTGGCGGTCAGCGGGTTCCTGGGCCGCTATCTATACGTGCAGATTCCCCGCTCCATTTCCGGGCAGGAACTGAAGATGGACGAGATCAACGAGATCATGGACGACATCACCCTTGAGATCGACAAGTTCGCCAAGGGGCAATACGACGTTCAGCATTACTTCGAGCGGATAGCCGGACCGAAGCTTGAGCGGCGGAGCGCGACCCGCGGATCCGTGGGAGAGCGGGAGTTGGGCATGTTCGACGCGCTGTGGGCGTTATTCACCACCGACATCAGAAGCATGATCACGATGTACGGCATCTGGCGCAGCCTCAAGGCCAACCGGCAGATCCCCCCCCACGTGCAGAACCGCGTCTTCAAGCTGATACGCGAGAAGGGGAGGCTGGTGCGCTCCATACAGTTCCTCGAGGCCTCGCACAAGCTGCTGCACTATTGGCATGTGTTCCACAAGCCGTTCGCCATCATCATGTTCATCATCATGTTCCTGCATATCGGCGTGTATTACGTCTTCCGCATTTGAGGTTTACATGGACATGCTGCTGAACTTTGTTATCGGGCACATCACGCTGATCGCGGGAGTGGTCATCATAGCCGTGGTGGTGGGGCCCTACCTGCTTCTGCAAAACCGCGGTTCCAAAAAAATGAGCAGGGAGATCGAGCGGGCAAAGCAGTACGGCCTCAGCGAACCGGCCACCATACACCCCAAGGTGAACCGCGCCATCTGCATCGGTTCCGGCAGCTGCATCAACGCCTGTCCCGAAAAGGACGTGCTGGGGCTGGTGGATAACAAGGCGGAAGCGGTGTACGCATCCCGCTGCGTGGGCCACGGCGCCTGCGCGCGCGCCTGCCCGGTGGGGGCCATCGATCTGGTGTTCGGCACGGAAAAGCGCGGTGTGGACATTCCGCAGGTGCAGCCGAATTTCGAAACCAACATGGAGCGGATATTCATCGCCGGCGAGTTGGGCGGGATGGGGCTTATCCGCAATGCGATGACGCAGGGGATGGAAGCCGTCACCTACATCGAGGAAGACCTTAAGGCCGGGAACTTTCCCAAAGAGCCGGACGTGTACGATCTCATCATCGTTGGGGCGGGACCCGCGGGGTTGGCCGCATCGCTTGCCGCCAAGAGCAAAAACCTGAATTACCTGCTGGTCGACCAGGAAGAGGAATTCGGCGGCGCGATCCTCTCCTATCCGCGCGCCAAGGTGGTCATGACCCGGCCGGTCGAAGTGCCGATCTACGGCAAAATACGCACCGGCGAACTGAGCAAGGAGCAACTGCTGGCGCTCTGGAAAGATATCATCGCCAAGGCGCAGCTCAAAGTGCAAGGCAACGAAAAGGTGCTGAGCCTTGCGCGCGAGGACGGAAAATTCACCGTGAAAACCTCCAAGCGGGAATTGATGACCCGGTTTGTGCTTCTGGCCATCGGCCGCCGCGGCACCCCGCGCAAGCTGGGGGTGCCGGGCGAGAAGCTGCCCAAGGTGATGTACCGCCTGCTGGAACCGGAGCATTACACCGGCCAGAATATCTTGGTGGTGGGCGGCGGCGACAGCGCCGTGGAGGCCGCTATAGCCTTGGCCCGGCAGGAGGGGAACGCGGTGACGCTTTCCTACCGCAGCCCCGCGTTTTCCCGCATCAAGCCGGGGAACCAAGCGCGTATCGACGCGGCGGTGAAGGCCGGCAAGGTGACGCTGATGATGGAATCAAACGTCAAGGAGATCAGGGAACGCGATGTCGTGCTGGAACTGAAAGGGCAGGCCGCGGCCATTCCCAACGACTCGGTGTTTGTTTTCGCCGGCGGCATCCTGCCGAACGACTTCCTGAAAGCGTGCGGTATCGCCATCGAAACCAAGTTCGGCACCCGCTAACGGGGCGTACAAGAACCCGGGCGATCGGCGTTAGCGGAACCACCACGGTTCCCATTCCAGCACCAGGGCGGCGAGGAGCGTGTAACCGCCGCCGTCGGGGTGGTGTTTGTCGTGGCCGTCCACTTCTTCCATCCAGAGGGCCGATTTGCTTAGCGGCGTAAAGATGTCGAGATATGGCACACCGAGCTTTTTGGCGGCCGCTGCGTAAGCGGCGGAGAGCCGGCCGATCCGTTTGTTGTGTTCCGGATCGGATATCGGCGGCGGGCCGATGACGAGGGTATCGTGCTTTTTCTTCGCGGTGGTGAGGATGGCCCGCATGTTTTTGACGGAATCCTCAAAGGATACCCGCTGCTTTCCCGCAACGATGGCGGTATCGTTCACGCCGAAGGAAAAGATGAGCCGTCCTTGAAACGGCCCTTCCAGCCGGTTGGCGGTCTCCCGTTTCCAGCGCCGCCGCACGTCCGCGGAGGTGTCGCGCCGCACGCCGAGATTATAAAAAGTTATCTTGCTCCCCTTGCTGTTGGCGATCTGGCAGACCCGCCCGGCCCAGCCGAGACATTCGGTATCGCCGGTTCCGTTGACGAACGAATCGCCGAAAAAGCAGATGCGGATATCGCTGGTATCATGCATAGGGGGACATTACCACCCCGATGGGGAAAAATAAAATAAATTTGTACACGAAGCGGCGGCCCCTGGCCGAAGGCGGGGCCGGTACCCGTACCATCATTGTTTCTGATACCGGGATGTATAAAGGCGGCTGGAAATTCGCCTGGGCTTGTCTTGGGAAAAAAGTATTGCGGTTTATGTATATGGGGGATACAATTTTGTGTTAGTAGGGAGCCGGGTGCATATTCCGCATTAGGCTTGTTTGTTAATTTGTGGGGATTGGCACCAATTGGGTTTAGAGGAGATAATTCAATGTTCAGCAAGAAGCTCAATCTAGTTTTAGCGGCATCGCTTATGTTGGCCGCCTGCGGCAACAACGCTTTCAGTTCGATCGCGGACAAAAACTCATCGGCGGCCAAAAAGGAAGAAGCCCAGATCGCCATCAATAACGGGAATTACGACACAGCCATTACCATCATGGCCGGGAAATGCCCCAATCAAACCTGCACCACCAAGTCGGATACGCAGCAGTATGCCGCCGCCTATATGGGCAGGGCCGGGCTTGACGTCCTCACCGTCGCCAAGAATGCCGACAGCAGCAAGAACAGCACCGCCAGCAGCTCGGATTTTGCGGTCATTTCAAAGGGGCTTCCCAATCCCACCGCCGCGAATCTCAATGACATCGCCGCCGCCATCGCCATCCTGAACAATTCCAAAACCGCGGTCGGCCTCAAGCCGGAATCCGCCGCGAAAGCCGCGCAGTCCACCGCGCAGACCTGCGGCACCTATAATAACGAACAGAAGGATGTTCTCCTCCAGCTTGGCATATCGCAGGCCACGGCGACCATACTGGCGATCGGATCGCAACTGCACGGATTTGACGCCAACGGCATACCGGTTGATTGCAACGGGAATTGCACCACCGCCGCCCTCAGCCCCCTGAACGCGGCTTATACGGCCCCCGATGGCACCGTAACAACCTACGCGGCATTTGCGGCCAACAATCTTATTGCCGCGGCGACCAACCTGTCGTGCGCCTTCTCCACAGACAACACCACCGCATCGGCGATCAATGATCTCGCCTACAGCGTTGAAAAGCACACGGCCGGCAATGCATCCACCTGCCAGCAGACCGCCCCTGCCGGGTTTGTCCCGGTCATCACGGGGGCCGAAGTGGTCAGCTATCTGTCGACATGCTTGTAAAATAAACAAAGGGCCGGAAAAATAAAGGGGATTGGAATAATGAAGAAGTTAATTGCGGCCGCCTGTGTCATGGCAGCGCTGGGAAGTGTGCAGGCGGGCGCGGTGGAAATGGACAAGCTGTATACCGGCGTGCGTCCGCTCGGCATGGGGGGCGCTTTTGCCGCCATTGTGGATGATGAAAACGCCGCCTTTTACAATCCGGCCGGCCTTACGGATGTAACGTCGTGGAATGTGGAACTGATCAACCCGAAGATCGACATATCCACCAACACGCTCGATTTTCAAAAAGACGCCAGCAACCTTAAGACCGGCGATACCACCGGCGCGGTCGACATGATGCGCAAGTATATCGGCAAGCACCAGCATGGCGCGGTTTCCTTATTCCCGAATTACACCGCGCATAATTTCGAGGTCGGATTTTTGTTCAATGTGGGGTTTGATGCCGAAGTGAATTCACCGTCCTTCCCCGTATTGCAAGCCGACGTCAAGAATGATGCGGGGGCGTTCATCGCCTTTTCCCACGCTTTCATGGATGACCATCTCCGCCTTGGCGCGACGCTGAAATACCTTCAGCACAAACGGTTCTACAAGGAGTACACGGCGGTTGACATCGCCAGCAGCAATACGAACTACAATTTCAACGATAACCTGAAATCCGCCAACAAGTTCGGCGGCGACATCGGCGCCACCTACCAGTTTGAAAATGAGGCGTGGAAGCCGCGCGTCGCGCTGGTTATCCAAAACCTCGGCGGTATGGATTTTGCCGACTATCAGGCCACGGCAAGCTCGCCGGTGGTGCCGAACGCCTATAAGCAGCAGGTCAATCTGGGCGGCGCGGTGACCTATCAACTCTGGATCATGAAGACCACCCTCGCGATGGACTATAACGATATCGCCGGGAGCGTGGGCACCGACAAAGACAAGGGAAAGCGCCTGCATATGGGGGCCGAATTGAAATTTCCCAAAATCCTCGCCCTTCGTGTCGGCTTGAATCAGGGATATGTGACCTATGGGGCCGGACTTAATTT